>NZ_RZRV01000100.1:0-1535 GCF_004023085.1 Mesorhizobium sp. M7A.F.Ca.US.010.02.1.1
AATGGTCATCCGCATGGCGCTGGCGCGAAAACTCCTCGTCATTCTCAATGCAAAAGCACGCGATGCGCGCATGGAGTTCGCCAATGCAACTTGACACCACAGATAGTCGCTCATTGCCCTGCCGGGCTCCTTTCCTCTCCCTCCGGAGGGGGGAGAGGTGGCGCCGCGAAGCGGCGACGGAGTGGGGGAAGGTGTTCGCCAAACGCGCAGTCGCCGCAAGACAGGCACAATCCGACGCGCAAGAAATATTAGGCGGGCGGCGAAGGTCGACCCCCACTCCGTCGAGCTGCGCTCGACACCTCTCCCCCGATCGACGGGGGAGAGGAAGGGCAGTGAGCGGCGGCGCTGATCGCCGTCCACATTTCAATCAATTGGGAGGCAGCGGTGTCCGACAAGGTTAAAGTGCTGGTGGTGGGGCTCGGCAATATGGGTGCGTCGCATGCCAGCGCGTATCACCGGCTCGACGGTTTTCAGATCGTAGGCATCATGAGCCGCTCGATCAAGAGCAACACGAAGATATCAGGAGAATTAGCCGGCTACCCACTCTACGAGGATTTCGACCAGGCGCTGAAGGAGACCAGGCCGGACGCCGTCTCGATCAATAGCTGGCCGAACACCCATGCCGAATATGCGCTGAAGGCAATCGCCGCCAACTGCCATGTGTTCATGGAAAAGCCGCTCGCCACCAACAATGAGGATGCCGAGAAGGTTGTCGCGGCGGCGCGCGCCAAGAACCGCAAGCTGGTGCTCGGCTATATCTTGCGCGTCCACCCGTCATGGATCAAGTTCATCGAGGTCGGCAAGACGCTCGGCAAGCCGCTGGTGATGCGGCTCAACCTCAACCAGCAGAGCAGCGGCAGCGCCTGGCACTGGCACAAGAACCTGATCGATTCGCTGATCCCGATCGTCGATTGCGGCGTCCACTATGTCGACGTCATGTGCCAGCTGACCGGCGCCAAACCGGTGCGCGTGCATGGCATCGGCGCCAAGCTCTGGGCGGAGGCCGACAAGCAGAATTACGGCCATCTGCACGTCACCTTCGATGACGGTTCGGTCGGCTGGTACGAAGCCGGCTGGGGTCCGATGATGAGCGAGACGGCCTATTTCGTGAAGGACGTGGTCGGCCCCAAGGGCGCGGTGTCGATCGTCGCCGGACAGCAGGCGAGCAGCGCCGCCGACACCGCCGAGGTGTCGAACTCCGCCGACATCGACCGCCACACCAAGACCGACGCGCTGAAGATCCACTATGCCGCTGTCGATGGCGACAAGAATTTCTCCAAGCCCGACGAGATCGTCAGCATGGAGGACGAGCCCGGCCACCAGGAACTCTGCGACCGCGAGCAGGCCTTCTTCCTGCGCGCCATCCGCGAGGATCTCGACCTGACCGAGCAGATGGATGCAGCGGTCAACAGCCTGCGCATCGTGCTCGCCGCCGAACAGAGCATCGCGCTCGGGCGGACCATCGACCTGGCCTGACGCAATTCCCGTCTCCCCGTCCCCATTCGAGGCTGTCGCATATGGATTCTGGCGAAGAA
>NZ_RZRV01000101.1:0-1403 GCF_004023085.1 Mesorhizobium sp. M7A.F.Ca.US.010.02.1.1
TAATGCAGTTCACTTAGGCACCTTCAGTGTTCTGACAGGATATTTGGCTGGTAGCTTTTTGACGACACGGGGGCATGATCGCCCCCGTGTTTTTGGGAGGATGAGGTCTCCCAGCCGTTGTCTTAATCGGATGAGGTGTGCGGGTAGTTTTGCTGGCGCTTCGATCGCCATCCACCCCCATTCGTGACGAATGTAGTGCAGGGCTGTGGTGAAGCTCAATTCGGTTGGCTTGACCTCGGCTTCAGAGGCAACCTCGGCCATTTCCAACCGCACCAGATTGTAAGCCAGCAAGGCTCCCCAAACTTCCTGATAAACGGTCTGCGGTGTGCCGCTGCGCAGCGTCAATTCGCTGCCAAGAAGCTCCTGCTTCAGCTCTCGATAGCTGGTTTCGATCCGCCAGCGGTCTTCGTATTGCTGCACGATCTCCTGGGCAGGATAGGCCTTCTTGTCCGTCAATGAGGTGAGCAATATTCGCTTTTGCCCATGCCGGTTGACCGTCTCGATCGCCCGAGCTTCCCAGAATGTCGGCAAGTCGGGCTCGGCCTCGCGTGCTTGCGGCGAGACTTTCATGCGCACCCGATAGTCGGTGGCGTTCTGGTCCAGGCGCTGCCATGCACTGTTGCCTTTGGCCGGCAGGAGCCAATGACGTTGCTTGCCCTTCGATTGAAGCTGCAGCAGCAGGCTGGCGCTGAAAAAGCCCTTGTCGAAGACCGTCAGGGATTGGTCCGGCACTTGGTCGAGCAAGCTCTTGGCATAGAGCATCTCATTCTTGCCGTAGATCCCAAACACCGCATCACGCACCAGGTGCGTGGCGAGCGCCGTCAGGGTCAAGAGCCGTAGCTGCGGATAACTTGCAACAGCGCCGGATGCATAGGCTTGCGCTCCAAAATGCGCGCGGTTCTCCACGCTGTCGGCGACACGCAATGTGCTGCCATCCACGGCATAGCGCGCAAGACCCCGCCAGCCTCGCCCGACTTGGTGTCGCTCGTCCCAGCACGTCGCGCTCATCGCAAACAACTGCGCCAGCGGCGCCTGGCCTAAGCGCTGGCGGGCCTGCGTCAAGGCGCTCTTGGCAATGTCCGGGTTCACCTCATCGGGCAACACCAGATCCAGATGGGCCACCACCTCAGGCATGGACTGATGACGATACAAGGAAAGCGCAATCACCAGCCAGACAACTTGCTCGGCGGGGAGCTTGCGCTTGCGGATGCTCGCCTTGCCGCTGCTGGCAAGCGCCAAGGCGATCCATTCCGGATCAATTGCACCCGAAAGTGCCGATAAATCGGCTGTATGTCCTATGCGACCTGGCATCTCAAAACACGAACAGGATGGAAACGAATCTCCATCCTGTTCGATAGGTCTTACCAGATCCTCATCCAGCCCAACTTAAGTGAACTGCATTA
>NZ_RZRV01000102.1:0-1310 GCF_004023085.1 Mesorhizobium sp. M7A.F.Ca.US.010.02.1.1
GTTTAAGGTGGCGGCAGATTTAAGGGCTGGGTTCTGTATTGCACAGGGCTCAGCCCTTTCAGTTTCAGTTTGATGCGATCATGATTGTAGTAGTGGATGTAATCCTCGATGCTGGCCTTGAGGCTCTGAACGTTCTCGAAGGTATTGGGGTAGAAGAGCTCGGATTTGAGTGTTGCGAAGAAGCTCTCGATAGGTGCGTTGTCGAGGCAATTGCCTTTGCGTGACATGCTCTGGGCAATGCCTCGTGCCTGGAGCCTGCGCTGGTAGGCAGGCGTCTGATACTGCCATCCCTGATCGGAGTGTAGGATGGGCCGTTGGGTTTGGTCGAGCCGGTCCAGCGCTCTGGCGAGCATATTTTCCACCAGCTTGAAGAGCGGTCGCCTTGCGGTCTCGAAGGCGATGATCTCGCCGTTATAAAGGTCCATGACCGGTGAGAGATAGAGTTTGTCGCCCGCCAGGTTGAACTCCGTCACATCGGTCACCCATTTATGGTTGGCGCTGTCAGCGTTGAACTGGCGTTGAATGAGATCGGGAGCCGTCCTTCCGATGCCGCCTTTGTAGGAGCGATACTTCTTCGGCCTGACCAGCGACTTCAATCCCATCTCCACCATCCGACACTGCACCGCCTTGTGATTGACGACATGACCGAGCCGGCGCAGTGCAGCAGCCACCCGGCGATAACCGTAGCGGCCCTTGTGGCTGTCGAAGACGGCTCTGATCTTCTCCTTGAGACCAGCATGGCGGTCGACGCGGGACGCCTTCTGTCGATAGTAGAACGTGCTGCGGGAAAGCCCTGCCAGTTTGAGCAGACCATCGAGCGGATAGAGCAGCCTTAACGCTTGGACAGCTTGCGCTTTTTGGGCGCGTGTCCCTGCGTTAAGGCCTCCAGTTTTTTTAGGTAGGCGTTCTCCATGCGCAGATGGTTCAGTTCCGCAAGCAGCTCTTCGCGGCTCTTGGTCTCATCACTCTGCGCCACGGGCGGCTCGCCAGGCGACGGCGGGTCTGACATCGATCGCGGCCTTCCTCTGCGGCGCGGCGCGAGCGCCTCTATCCCACCGGCTTCGTAGCGCCTCTCCCAGTCCGGAAGGCAGCCGGCGTTGCGGATATTGAACAGCGCGGCCGTCTGTCGGCAGGACAGTCCATCCTCCCACATCCGGTGCAGAACCGACAGCTTGAACTCGCCGTCATAGTGGCTGAGCTTGCGAGCGAGGCCGGCAACCCCGTGCGCTTGATAGCTCGCAACCCATTTGCGCACCGTTGCAGCATCTACGCCGTCGGCTGCACCGGCGCTCGCATAGCTCTCTTCACCA
>NZ_RZRV01000103.1:0-1273 GCF_004023085.1 Mesorhizobium sp. M7A.F.Ca.US.010.02.1.1
TGTTTGGACCGGAGACATCGCGAACAGGTGTGCGAGGACATCGCGAACAGTTTTGTCACTTATCGTCTGCAGAGGTTGAGGTCGACTGTTTCTATTTTCTGATGTCTGAAGAAGGCTTGGAAGACGCCGTCCTTGCCGGTGGGGGTGAAGGCCACGGCTTTCCCTCCAAATGCCTTGGAGAGGCGCAGGATGTAGCCGCACAAGGCGACGCGGCCCTCTTTCTGGACCTTGCGAACGATGGCGTCTTGTGGGTAGTCGAAAGCTTCGACGGCCTCGCAGAAGGATCGCGGCGAGGGTGTGTATCTGTCGAGGGGGACGCAACCCTTGAGGCCATCGTGGGGTCTTTCGGTGTTGTAGAGGTCGCGCCAGGCATCGAAGGCTTTCTGCGCGCGATCGAGATTTTCGAAAGCAGGTCCGGCCATCGCTTCGGCCTTGAGCGAGCGGTGGAAGCGCTCTTCCTTGCCCAGCGTCTGCGGATGCAGAGGCCTGGAATGGGAGATGGCGACGCCGTGCTCGATCAGCCAGACGGTGAAGCGTGTGAAGTTGCTTCGTCCGCCATCTCCCCACGGTGGGCCGTTGTCGAAAGCCATGCGCTGCGGCAGCCCATAGCGGCGAAAGGCGGCAATCAGGTGGGGTTTGACCGTTTCGCCGGTCTCGTTGATGCAAGCCTGCAGCACGACGGAGAAGCGCGAATGGTCGTCGAGCGCGGTCAGCGGATGCAGCCGGCCGCCCTGCCGCAACGCGACATGGCCCTTGAAGTCCATCTGCCACAGATCGTTGGGGGCGGCATGCTCGAAGCGCCCGAACGGCTTGGCTCCACCCCCGAGCAAACCCAGCTCGACGCCATTGCGGTGCAGGATCCCGGTCACCGTGGAAGGTGCAGGCGAACCGGTTCCCTCGCGCTGCAGGACCTTGGAGATCTTGCGTCCGCCCCAGGCCGGGTGCGCCCGGCGCATGCCAAGAACCGCCGCCTCGACTGCATCCGGGCTGCGCGCCGGGCTCGTCGCTGGACGGCGCGATTGCTCCGCAAGCCCGGCTTCGCCATAGGCGCGATACCGCGCGATCAACTTGTGACCACAGGTTCGGCCAATCCCGAAACGACGACAAAGCGCACTGACATTGCTGCCATCCTGCACCGCAAGACGCACAAACTCCAACTTCCCATCCATCACGCTGGTGTTCCCAAATGGCATCGCGAACCTCCCGGCGCAAAGCACGCCAAACTGTTCGCGATGTCCTCGCACACCTGTTCGCGATGTCTCCGGTCCAAACA
>NZ_RZRV01000104.1:0-1234 GCF_004023085.1 Mesorhizobium sp. M7A.F.Ca.US.010.02.1.1
GAGGATGGCAAAGAAGCTCTCCATTGGGGCGTTGTCGAGGCAATTGCCTTTGCGTGACATGCTCTGTTGGAGGCCTCTGGCTTCCAGCCTGCGTTGGAATGCCGACATCTGATACTGCCATCCCTGATCGGAATGCAGGATCGGCCTTTCGTTCTCACCAAGCCGGGCGAGGGCTTTGGTCAGCATATTGTCCACCATTTTGAAGCGTGGCCGCCGCGCCGTCTCGAACGCGACGATCTCGCCATTGTAGAGATCCATGACCGGGGACAGATAGAGCTTGTCGCCGGCCAGGCTGAACTCCGTCACGTCGGTCACCCATTTGCGGTTGGCGCGGTCGGCGCCGAACTTGCGCTGCAACAGATCGGGAGCGGTCCGCCCAGCCTCGCCCCTGTAGGAGCGATACTTCTTCGGCCTGACCAGCGACTTCAATCCCATCCCGGCCATCAGGCTCTGGACGGTCTTGTGGTTGACGCGCCGGCCCAACCGGTGCAGTTGCGCAGTCACCCGGCGATAGCCGTAGCGACCCTTGTGGCTGTCGAAGATGGCCTTGATCGCCGCCTTCAGCGCCGCATGGCGGTCCGAGCGCTTCGCTGCTTTCTGTCTGTAATAGAACGTGCTGCGCGCAAGCTTCGCCAGATCGAGCAGCCCCTCAAGCGAATGCAACGGCCTTAACGCCTGGACGGCTTGCGCTTTTTGAGCGCATGTCCCTGCGTTAAGGCCTCTAGTTTTTTTAGGTAGTCGTTCTCCATCCGCAGATGCTTCAGCTCAGCCAGCAGTTCTTCGCGGCTTTTGGCCTCGTCACTGGCTGCAACAGGCACTGCGGGGGACGGCGGCTTTGACATGGGTCGTCCTCTGGGACGTGGGCCGAGCGCCTCTATCCCGCCCGCATGATAGCGCTTCTCCCAGCCCGTCAGGCAACTGGCATTGCGGATATTGAACAATGCAGCCGTCTGCCGATACGACAGACCTTCCTCCCACATTCGCTCAAGCACCGACAGCCTGAACGCCGCGTCGTAACGACCGTACTTACCAGATAGCCCGGCATCGCCATGCGCCTGGTACAACGCAACCCACTTGCGAACAGTGGCCGCATCAACGCCATGCATCGACGCCGCACTCGCGCAGCTCTCATCCCCGCCTAAATAGCTATCGACAACCGAGCGCTTGAAACTCTCGCTGTATTTGGACATGCAAAACCCCCGAAGGTTGTGTCCAACTTTCGGGGGTCAGTTCA
>NZ_RZRV01000105.1:0-1169 GCF_004023085.1 Mesorhizobium sp. M7A.F.Ca.US.010.02.1.1
CCCCTTGTATCTGCACGAGATGATTATGTGCGATGGAAGCGATTGAGCCTCGGGCCGGATGGCCATCCGGCCCGAGGCTTGGCGAAGTCGCCCGCTGCCCCTCCGGCTACAACCGTCAATGAGCTTGGGATCTTCGCCTTTGTCACGCACGACCGAATAGTCGCTTGGCTCCAATCGCACGAACAAGGCAGGTTACCGTGAACAACATTATTTGTGGAGTTGATGTTTCGAAAGATTGGCTGGACGCCCATATCCGGCCGGGCGCTGCGTTTGCTCGCTTCGCCAACGACGCAGCGGGACTAGGCGAGTTGCTGGTGTTTTGCCGCGGCCATCGTGTCGAGCTCGCGGTTATGGAGGCCACGGGCGGTTATGAGCGGTTGGCCTTTCTGTGGCTTTGGGAGAACGGCCTGCCTTGCGGCATCGTCAATCCTCGCAGCGTGCGTCGCTTCGCCGAAGCAATGGGCACCTTCGAGAAAACCGATCGCATCGACGCGGCCGTGATCGCCCATTACGCGTCGGTCAAGCAGATCGTGCCGGCGGCGCCGCCCAGTCCCGCGCAGCAGCGACTGAAAGTCTTGGTTTCCAGGCTTTCCCAAGTCACCGGCGACATCACCGTCAACAAGCAGCGCAAGAGCGCCACCACAGACGCCGAGACGCTGGCCAGTCTCTCCACGGTGCTGACCTGCCTCAAGCGCGAGGAGAAGCGGCTGGCTGGCGAGGTGGCCTCGCTGATTGACGATGATCCGTTGTGGGCCAGGCTCGACATGACATTCCGCGTCTTCAAGGGCTTGGCTGACCGCACCGTTGCCCGTCTGTTGGCGGAGGTCCCCGAGATCGGCATCGTCTCCAACAAGGCCATCGCCAAGCTGGTGGGGCTCTCGCCTTTCGCCAATGATAGCGGCAAACGCGAGGGACCTCGTAATATTCGGGGCGGTCGCACCGGGCCGCGTGGCATTCTCTTTATCGTTGCCCGGCACGTCGCCAGGTACGATCCTCATCTGCAAGCTTTCGCCGAACGGTTGCAAAAGGCTGGCAAAACCAAAATGGTCATCCGCATGGCGCTGGCGCGAAAACTCCTCGTCATTCTCAATGCAAAAGCACGCGATGCGCGCATGGAGTTCGCCAATGCAACTTGACACCACAGATAGTCGCTCATTGCCCTGCCGGGC
>NZ_RZRV01000106.1:0-1112 GCF_004023085.1 Mesorhizobium sp. M7A.F.Ca.US.010.02.1.1
GCGAAGCGCAGCTTCTCTTCCATGGCGATCGGCACGATCAGCTCGACATCGACCGTGATGTTGTCGCCCGGCATCACCATCTCGGTGCCTTCCGGCAGCGACACGATGCCGGTCACGTCGGTCGTGCGGAAGTAGAACTGCGGACGGTAGTTGGTGAAGAACGGCGTGTGACGGCCACCTTCGTCCTTGGTCAGGATGTAGGCTTCGGCCACGAACTTCTTGTGCGGCTTCACCGTGCCCGGCTTGGCCAGAACCTGGCCGCGCTCGACACCTTCACGATCAACGCCGCGCAGCAGCGCGCCGATGTTGTCGCCAGCCTGGCCCTGATCGAGCAGCTTGCGGAACATTTCCACGCCCGTGCAGGTCGTCTTGGTCGTCGGACGGATGCCGATGATCTCCAGCTCCTCGCCGACCTTGACCACGCCGCGCTCGACGCGGCCGGTCACGACCGTGCCGCGGCCCGAGATCGAGAACACGTCTTCGATCGGCATCAGGAACGGCTTGTCGAGCGGACGAACCGGCGTCGGGATGTAGGCATCGACCGCAGCCATCAGCTCGCGGATCGCGTCTTCACCGATCTTCTTGTCGCTGTCTTCCAGGGCAGCCAGAGCCGAACCCTTGACGATCGGAATGTCGTCGCCGGGGAACTCGTTCTTGGTCAGAAGCTCGCGAACCTCGAGCTCGACCAGTTCGAGCAGCTCGGCGTCGTCGACCTGGTCGACCTTGTTCAGGAACACCACGATCGACGGCACGCCGACCTGACGGGCCAGCAGGATGTGCTCGCGGGTCTGCGGCATCGGGCCGTCGGCAGCCGACACGACCAGGATCGCGCCGTCCATCTGCGCGGCACCGGTGATCATGTTCTTCACATAGTCGGCGTGGCCGGGGCAGTCGACGTGAGCGTAGTGGCGGGCAGCCGTCTCGTATTCGACGTGTGCCGTCGAGATCGTGATGCCGCGCGCCTTTTCTTCAGGGGCAGCGTCGATCTGGTCGTAGCGCTTGTATTCGCCAAAATACTTGGTGATCGCCGCCGTCAGCGACGTCTTGCCATGGTCGACGTGGCCAATCGTGCCGATGTTCACGTGAGGCTTGTTACGCTCGAATTTACCTTT
>NZ_RZRV01000107.1:0-1079 GCF_004023085.1 Mesorhizobium sp. M7A.F.Ca.US.010.02.1.1
GGGATCTTGCGATGACGACGAAGCCGAGCGGTCAGTTCAGTTTTGTGGAGGCTCTGCTGCCGCAGGGTCTTGGTCGGAGCGGTCGCCTGGACCGGTTGTCGTTGCTGGTGAAGTGGTATCGCTTCGAGAAGATCCTGGCACGGCTGCGCTCGCCGGCCGGACCAGGCCGGCCTGCCTACAATTCGTTGGTGATGTTCAAGGCGCTTCTGCTGCAGTCCTTGTATGGACTGTCGGACAGCGAACTGGAGGAGGCGCTCGCCGATCGGCTGTCGTTCCGCCGCTTCGTTGGGCTGACGCTCGAAGAGACGGTGCCCGACCACACCACGCTCAACCGCTTTCGCAATCGTCTCGTCGAGGCGGGGCTTCTGGAGAAGCTGTTTGGCGAACTGGACCGTCAGTTGGACAAGGCCGGGCTGATCCTGCGGCGCGGTACGATGCTCGATGCCACGGTGATCGAGACGGCGGCGGCACGGCCACCCAGTGGAACGGCGCACGAGGCCGGCGAGGCTGGCGATCCCGATGCCGGCTTTACACGCCGGCAGGGCAAGCCTGGCTCCTCCTATGGCTACAAGGCCCATGTCGGTGTCGACCAGGGCTCTGGCCTGATCCGCCGGGTGAGAACGACAGCGGCCAACGTCAACGACACGGTCGAGGCAGATCATCTGATCTGTGGCGACGAAGGCGCAGTGCTGGCGGATGCGGCCTATCACACCAAGGCGCGCCAGGTATTGCTGAGGGAGCGCGGGATCAAGCCAAGACTGATGCGGCGCGCCAACAAGCATCATCCGCATCTGCCAGCGCGCCTGAAGCATTTCAACCGGCTCATTGCGCGGCAACGCTTCGCCGTCGAGACGACCTTTGCCACCTTGAAGAACCGCATGCGGCTTTGCGCCATCCGCTACCGCGGCTTGGCCAAGGCGGCAGGACAGATCCTCATCGCCGCCATGGCCTTCAACATGCGCCGCTGGGTGACGCTGGCGACCTAATACAGGGTCGCATTGCGCCCGAAATCCGCCGAACCCGTCAAACCCCAGCCAATCCGGCCTCAAACCCGAGCCGCAAGGCACCCCACATTGGCC
>NZ_RZRV01000108.1:0-1037 GCF_004023085.1 Mesorhizobium sp. M7A.F.Ca.US.010.02.1.1
CTAGGTGTGAGCTTTCGAGAGGTTGTCCATTCGGACCGGACCGAGGAGACTGGAGTTACCACGCTTCAGCATCCATCGGAGGGTCCGAATGAACATCCACAAGAATGCCCGTCTCACACCGCTGCGTCGAGAGGAGATGGCGTTATCGGTGATAGAAGGCGCTTTTTCCAAAGCCCATGCGGCGCGCGTCTATGGCGTGTCGGCCAAGATCGTGGCGCGCTGGGTCGAGCGCTATAAGACCAAAGGGCGGGCCGGCATGGTCGACCGCTCGTCGCGGCCCACCGTCATGCCGAGCCTGACCGAACAGTCCGTGGCCGAGCGCATCGCAGCCTTGCGTCGCCAGCGGCTGACCGGCAAGCACATCGCCCATGAGGTCGGCGTCTCGCCCGCCACCGTCAGCCGGGTTCTCAAGCGTGCCGGGCTGTCGCGGCTCAGGGATATCGAGCCGGCCGAACCGGTCCGGCGCTACGAGCGGGAGCATCCCGGCGAGATGATCCATATCGACATCAAGAAGCTCGGCCGCTTCAGCCAAGTCGGCCATCGTATCACCGGCGATCCGCAAAAGGGCAAGTCGCGCGGCGCCGGCTGGGAGTTCGTCCATGTCTGCATCGACGACGCGTCCCGCATCGCCTTCTCGCAAATCCTGCCCGACGAGAAAAAGGAGTGCGCCATCGCCTTCCTCAAGGCCGCGGTCGCCTATTACGCCAGCCTCGGCGTCACGATAGCCCGCGTCATGACCGACAACGGCTCCTGCTACAGATCAAAGGCCTTCGCCAAGGCCTGCCGCGATCTCGGCCTCAAGCACGTCACGACAAGACCCTATACGCCCAAGACCAATGGCAAGGCCGAGCGCTTCATCCAGACAGCACTGCGCGAATGGGCCTACGCCATTGCCTATCCGACATCCGATCATCGTGCCGCCGAACTGCCTGTCTGGCTGCACAGATACAATTGGCATCGTCCACATGGCAGCCTAAAGTCAAAAACGCCTATCAGTCGCCTCGCCCTGATCGAGGACAACCTGTTGAAGCTCCACA
>NZ_RZRV01000109.1:0-947 GCF_004023085.1 Mesorhizobium sp. M7A.F.Ca.US.010.02.1.1
CAAGACCCCGGGCGTCATCTACGACATCAAGGGTCTGTTCCCCAGGCATGTTACGGATGGGCGCTTCTGATGAGGGTTCTGGTCACCGGCGCGGCCGGCTTCATAGGGTATCACGTAGCCAAGCGGCTGCTGGAGCGCGGTGACGAGGTCGTCGGCATCGACAACGTCAACGACTACTACGATCCGCAGATCAAGGAGGCGAGGCTGCGGCTCCTGGACGAGGCGAGCCGCAAGACCAATGCCGGCTATCATTTCATCCGCGGCAATCTCGCCGACAAGAGCGTGGTCGACGCCTGCTTTGCCGACCATGCATTCGACCGGGTGATCCATCTCGCCGCCCAGGCCGGGGTTCGCTACAGCCTGGAAAACCCGCATGCCTATGTCGAAAGCAACATCATCGCCTACACCAACATGCTGGAGGCCTGCCGCAACAGCGCCGTCGCGCACCTGACCTATGCCAGCACGTCGAGTGTCTACGGCGCCAACACCGACATGCCGTTTTCCGAGCATCGTCCGGCCGACCATCCGCTGCAGTTCTATGCCGCGACCAAGCGCGCCAACGAGCTGATGGCGCACAGCTACAGCCATCTGTTCCGATTGCCGACGACCGGGCTTCGCTTCTTCACCGTCTATGGTCCCTGGGGTCGCCCGGACATGGCGCTGTTCCTGTTCACCAGGAACATCCTGGCCGGCGAGCCGGTCAAGCTGTTCAACAACGGCAACCACACGCGCGACTTCACCTATGTCGATGACATCGCCGAAGGTGTCGTTAGGGCCAGCGACAGCCCGCCCACGGGCAATGCCGCCTGGGACTCCAGCCGTCCCGATCCGGCCACAAGCAGCGCCCCCTGGCGCATCTTCAACATCGGCAACAACAACCCGGTGAAGCTGACCGCCTATGTCGAGGCGCTGGAAAACGCGCTGGGCCGCAAAGCCATCGTCGAACT
>NZ_RZRV01000010.1:0-212028 GCF_004023085.1 Mesorhizobium sp. M7A.F.Ca.US.010.02.1.1
TTCTTCCTGCGCGGCTGCTGTTCCTCGGCTGGAGCGTCCTGTTCGGCCGGCGCCTGCTCGGTCTGCTGCTGCTGGTCGCGCTTCTTCCTGCGCGGCTGCTGTTCCTCGGCGGGTGCTGCCTGTTCGGCCGGCGCCTGCTCGGTCTGCTGCTGCTGGTCGCGCTTCTTCCGGCGTGGCTGCTGCTCCTCGGCGGGCTGCTCGCTCTGGGCAGGCGCGGCCTGCTGTTCAGGCTCGGCCTTCTTGCGTTCGCGCTTCTGTTCGGGTTCCGCCTGCTGCTTTTGTGCGCAGGCTTCGGCCGCTTCGCCTTCGGCGCATGCTGCTTGCGCCAGGATGAATGGGGCTGCCGTGCGCTGGGCAAGGCCGGACGCGACACTTCCCTGAAGCGGGAACGCGCCCAACGGCGCGGATGCCATCAACAGGCCAAGTGCCGTGCCTGCCAGAATCCGTGGTTGGCGTTTCATCGAAATTCTCCTTGTGGGGTCCCATCCTTGCCGAAACCGATCTTGTGCCGATTGGTTCCAGTCTGGCACGGATAGAGGCCG
Organism: Mesorhizobium sp. M7A.F.Ca.US.010.02.1.1; assembly: GCF_004023085.1. Taxonomy (NCBI): domain Bacteria; kingdom Pseudomonadati; phylum Pseudomonadota; class Alphaproteobacteria; order Hyphomicrobiales; family Phyllobacteriaceae; genus Mesorhizobium; species Mesorhizobium sp. M7A.F.Ca.US.010.02.1.1. The sequence continues at coordinate 543 of NZ_RZRV01000010.1, forward strand.
TACGGGGCGATTGACCGACCTTTTGAAGGCAACTTCATGTCATTCACCTGGCGATAGCCGCATTGCGACCATTGCCGCGCTTGACCTTGCCCGCGGCTGGGGCCACATCCCGGAAATGGAAACGCCATTCTGGAAAACCAAGGCGCTGGAGGCGATGAGCCCGGCCGAGTGGGAATCACTGTGCGACGGCTGCGGCAAATGCTGCCTGTCAAAGCTTGAGGACGAGGACACTGGCGAGATCTACTGGACCAGCGTCGGCTGTCGGCTGTTCGACGCCGAGACCTGCCGCTGTTCGGACTATGCCAATCGGCTGGCGCGCGTTCCCGACTGCGTCGGGCTGACGCCGCAGAATGTGCGAACCATCAGCTGGCTGCCCAGCACCTGTGCCTATCGGCTGGTGGCCGAAGGCCGCGACCTCTACTGGTGGCACCGGCTGGTGTCGGGCAGCGCCGAGACCGTGCATGAAGCCGGCATCTCGATGCGCGGCCGGGTCAAGGCGAGCGAAACCGATCTTGCCGAGCCGGAAGACTATTTTGACTATGTGCTGGACGAGGAGCCGTAGGACCAGCGACGGTGAGCAGGAGCCTCCCGTTCGAATGCATTCGGCCAATCAGCGGGGTCGGAACCGGGGGCGTCGAGTCAGCGTTCTGGCCTTCACCAAGGGCTGGGGACGACGGCAAATGGCCGGAACTTTCCTTCTTCCCGCCATATGAACCGGAGATGAACGGCAGGTTCGTAAAGAGTTCAGACAGGCAAGCGCATTCTCCCCCTCATCGGTTCACAAGGGGGCGAAGGCCCGCAAAAGGAGAGAAGACGATGTTCAACACGATCAAGACGGCAGCCCTTTCGGCCCTGGTCGGTCTCGGCACGCTGGCGGCTGTTCCCGCTCACGCCGACAGCCTTTATCTCGGCTTCGGCAACAACAACGACCCGCGTTTCGGCGTCTATACCGGTGACGACGGTTATCGCCATCGCCGTGACGAGCGCCGTGGCGACTGGCGCCGTGGCTGCTCGCCGGACCGCGCCCTCGACAAGGCCGAACGCATGGGTCTGCGCCGTGCCCGCATCGTCGACGTCAGCCGTCGTACGGTGAAGGTGATGGGCCGCCAGGACGGCGACCGCGTCGTCGTCGTGTTCGCCAATGAGCGCGGCTGCCCCGTCATCTATCGCTAAGGCCGGCTTTGGCGGATCATAGAGGCATGATCGTCTGCGAGGATCAGCCGGGAGACACGACCTTCAGTGAAGGTCGGTCTGGCAGCATGATCTCCTACGAAGATCAGCCGGGACTAGCCGAGCCCCTTTCCGTTTGAAGGGTGTGGCTCGAAAAAACCCCGCGGGAGCAATCCCGCGGGGTTTTTCATGCACGCTATTGGCTGATGATTGCCGTGGTCAGGCTCAGCCACGGATCGTCAGAGCCGCCTACTTCAGTTCGAAGGTGACGGTGACCTGCACATTGTAGGCGTTCTCACCGGCTTGCACCGGAGCCGCAGCACCGGCCGCGGCGTCGAAGGCCTTGGCGTTGATCGGCATTGGCGTCGGCGCCATGTTCTGATCGGTGATCTCGAGCACGCGACCGAGGCTGACGCCGGCGGCCTGGGCCAGCGTCTTGGCCTTGGCCATGGCGTTGGCGACCGCCTTCTTGCGCGCCTCGGTGACCGTGGCCGCCGGGTTGTCATTGGTGAAGGCGATGCCGCCGCCCTGGTTGACGCCGAGCGACACTGCCTTGTCGAGGATCTCGCCGGTCTTGTCGACATCGCGCACCCGCACCGAAAGCGTGTTGGTCACCTGATAGGCGACGAGTTCGGCTTCCTGGCTGCCGTCCGGCTTGTTGGTGTAGTTGTAGCGCGGGTTGATCTGGATGCCGGCGGTCTGCAGGTCGCGGTCCTGGATGCCGGCCGACTTCATCGCCGCGATCACGGCGGCCATGGCGTCATTGTTGGCATCGAGCGCCGCGCGCGCGGTCTTGGCCTCGCGCATGACGCTCAGCGTCAGGACCGCCAGATCAGGCGCTACGGTTGCTTCGCCTTCGCCCGACACGATGATGCGGGGCGGCGTCGGCAGATCGGCGGCTCCAGCCATCGCCGGAAAAGCGATTGCAGTGGCGAGCGCGAGAGGCAAAAGATGTCTGGTCATGAAAATCTCCTTGGTCTGCATCAAGTCGCAAGGGGTCGCGTAGAGCGCGATTATGGGTTGATTTGGGCGATCTGCGGAAGCCCATCGGGAAAGCCTTGTGCCGCGATGCGAAAAACATTAATCCAGCCCGCGTGGGGCCTGTAGCTCAATGGTTAGAGCCGGCGGCTCATAACCGCTTGGTTGGGGGTTCGAGTCCCTCCGGGCCCACCATAACCATTGATTTCATTGATAAAAATATGCTCGGCCCAAAACGTTTTGGGCCCGTTATGGGCCCACAGAGAATGGGCGGCCGATGTAGCACCCTGCGCATGGCCGGTTGATCTCACCTACTTGACGACGCGCAGGGCCGCTCGCTGCTTCATCGCATCGCGTTTGGCCTCACGCTCGTTGATGGCGCGGGCTATGTCGACAGCGATTCGCTTCTTGTTGGCCTCTCGGACATATTCGTCCGTCACCGTCATGGAAGAATGCCCCATCGCCTCCATGATGGCGCGTGCTTGGATGTTGCATTCGGCGAGATAAGTGCCGAATGTGCGGCGTAGCCCGTGCAGAGTGTAGCCCTCAGGAATGCCGGCCTGCTTGTTCCAATGTGCCATCATGCCGGTGAGGCTCTTTTCCGCGAATGGACGCCCATAGGCAGTCTTCAGGACCGTCCCGCCTTTCGAACGATCGAGCGGCGCCAACGCTTGCGCGAGCTTGTCGACGATGGGGATAAACATCTCGCGCCCGCCGTGACGGTTGCGGTTCTTCTTCTGCCGGAAATCGAAGGCCTCGATCACCTCTAGAGAGCCATCGAACAGTTCGATCTCTTCGAATACCAAATCGTCCCATTCCAACGAGGCGATATCGCCGCGTCGGTTGCCGAGCCAGAAGGCGAGCGCGTAACAGGTGCGCGGCGGGGAGCCGATCGGATGGCGCGCCTCGAACTTTTCCCGAATGGGGACCCGCCACGCGGGATTGGCGGTCGATTAGGAATCCGGACGTGGATCGACAGTGAGGATTCGTTCTGCGGTTTGATCCATTTCTCAATTTCGATCCCCACCCACAAGAGCTTCTTGATTGCGACCAGCAGGTGCTTGGCAACCGTCCTGTTGGCGGCAAAGACGCTTTCTATAATCGAACGCAGATGGTCGGCGTCGAGATGTTCGACGGGCGTATCGCGCCAAGTTAGCGGACAGGCAGGATCGACCTGCATCCGAAGGAAGCGTTCAATAAGACGGGCATTCTTCCGCTGCGTCGCTTCGTCAAAGTCCAGCCATTCCATCGTCGCTTCAAGCCGCCGCGCAGCATGACCGAATGTCTTTGGCAACGCCCGACCGGGTAGGTCGATAATAGCTGCCTTGAGGCCCTGGCCTTGCGTCGCCTTTTCGTAGGCAGCCTCGAATTCCGGATCGCCGGGCTGACCTGGGAGGCGGATTTCAGGCATTCCCTTTGCACGATAGCGATAGACTGTCTTTCCATGACATCCCCTACGAGTTGCGCGCCGGTTCCAAGGAAACAGGCCTTAATGAGGCCGTACTGGAGATCGGTGCAGTCCTGGAACTCGTCCAAGAATACCTGGCTGTATGTTTCCTCAGCGCGTTCCGCGCGATCACGCTGCCCTCGACGATCGTCTTCGCAAGAGGGATCATGTCCCTGAATGTAATCGACTGGCCCTGGATGCGAGCCGGCCCGACGGAGAAGTCCGCAGCCAGTACGTCCTGCCCGGTGAGCGCGAGGCGGAACTGCTGGATTATGCGGAGCACGAAGCGATGGAATGTGAAGCTGTCGAAGCGTTCCCCAAGCTGGTGGCCGCACCGGCGCCTTACGCGCGCCTTGAGGTTCGTGCTGGCATCGACCTTGAAGGAGATCGCAAGGATACGCTTTGGGTATCTGCAGCTTCGCGTCCGCAGGAGAAAGTCGGCGCGTTGCGAGCATCTCCGTCTTGCCGGCTCCCGGTCCGGCAGTGAGCGCTAGGTTGGCTTCGGTCTCTGTTGCTGCCTCTAGGGCATTGGGCTCCAGAACGAACCCGTCCGAAGGTTTCCAATGTTCCGCACGGATCATTCAGGAAGATTTCCCAGCATCGTCCTCACGCGTTCGAGAGCCGATCGAGGAGCTGGCGAAACGGCCGGAGGTGCGCTTTCGCACGCGCTCTTATGAAACGGTGCGCTCGGCCGTCGCATCCGGCTTCGGCATGGCCGTCCTCAACATGCGGCCGATCGGTCGCGCCACCGCCGATGGCGAGGAGATCGTTCGAAGACCAATCCTCGATGAACTGCCGCCACCGACGCTGATCGTCGCCGACATGAACAATCGAGTGGGAATGATTCAGGCCCACTCAAACGTCGATTGGCTTTGATGAACCTTCGCATATCGCCCACCCGGATTTCTAGGTACCACCATCAGAGCAATAAGGCTCACGGTGGTGCTTTTTAATGCCCAATGCGATGGAGAAAAGGCAATTTCCTGCCATGAAGCCTTCAATTGTCCTGAGGTATCTTTCAGGAGGCAATTGCTATGTTGTCGGCGTCGCCCTTAAAGCACTGAAAAGAACTATAAGCTGGCTGACCGTGACGGCATCTACGTCCGCGTCATGTCCAGGGGCGCGATCTAGGCAGATACGGCCGAGACGATCGCTCGCGGAGATCCGATGTCGCGCGCTATGGTACTTCGCTTACCCAAACGGATATGACTCTTGGGATCTGATTCCCCTGCGATAGTCCGGCCAGTCCAGAATGAGGCGGGCTATCTTGATTTCTTGGCTCCAATGACTGAGTACCCGCGCCTTGCCTACAGCATGAAAGCCGTTCGCAAGGCAGGCGACCGGCTGGCAAAACCTATTCAGTTCGGACGAGACATCACTGTCGGCCAGTATGTGGACGCACTCGAAATCTTCTCAATCGCCAATAGCTGGCGCGACTCGCACTTTCTGCCGATGCGCAGCGTTCGGTTCTCTGTCGGTCATCACATAAGAGCCCTGCGACTGGAGGGCGACATGGCATCCCGGCCGAAGCGCATGGCATCCATTCGTCGGAAGCTTCGAGAGTCCACCACCAATTTGGACACCATGAACGACATCGGCGGTTGCCGAGCGATCATGGCCGATATCAAAGGTGTTCGCTCGCTTCTCGCATCGATGCGAGACAAGTTCCCCCATGAGATCCACTCTAGGGAGTTTAACTATATCGATGAGCCGAAGCCGGACGGGTATCGAAGTCACCATATTGTTTTCAAATACCGACCCAGAGATGCCGACACCGAGGCTTTCGACGGACGACGCATCGAGTTGCAAGTTCGTACCAAGCTTCAGCACTCATGGGCAACTGCGGTTGAGGCTGTCGGGCTATTCCGGGGCCAGGATTTGAAGCACGGAGAGGGCGACCAGGATTGGCTTCGCCTTTTCCAGCTTATGTCGGCGGAATTCGCGCACGTTGAGCAGTGCCCCGTTCATGTAAGTGTTCCGGATCACAATGACCGGGTTCGAGAATTGCGGGATCTCAACAAGCGTATAGATGCGATCGGCATACTAGAAAAAATCAATAATACTACTCACTGCCCAGAAAACTTCGTACATAAAGCAGCCAAAACTCGATACTATTTGCTTCAATATGGAAAAGATCATAAATTGTCCATCGAGCCGTTCTGGGCGCTTATATTAGGTGCGCGAAAACTGAAAGAGATCGAGCAAAAAATCGAGCTAAGGGGCAGTGAGGTGAAGGCTGTCTTGGTCGAGGTAGATAAGAAAGAAAAGCTTGTGGAAATGTATCCGAATTACTTCGGAGACGTTTACTTATTTGCTCGTAATCTGAAATCCATCTGCACGGGAAAAGCGGCTATCGAATACAGTTAGCCTGCACAGGTGGTAGCTCCGAACCCTACGAAAGGCCCTATTATGGTTCGGCTTAAGCGCCGTCGCTCGCTTCCGTGTGAAGTAACCCGAGGCGAGGCGCTTGCCGACGATACCATCGAGGCTGCGACCGGCCCGTGCATCGTCGTTCATGCCAGGGGCTACGCGTGAATTATGGCGGAAGTCATATTCGGAGAGGTCGCGGTGCAGATGCTTTTTTGCGCAAGGCTGATAGGTGCCACGCATGCCGCGCTTGAAGATGCTGATGCGCCGGGTATTTTGGCAGTGTTTACTCAGCCGCCGGGGCAGGTCATTCCGATCTCGGGGTGACATCGGGCGATCGCAGCAGTCTGGCGAGTGCGGAGCGTTTCGTCGATCTTGCGCACGTGAGCGGGACCGATGACCGTGACAAAGTTCACCGTTTAATCGAGCATGGCCTCGACGGTGGCGACAAAGTCGTCGAGCGAGCGATCCCCGCGAATCTCGATGCGTGGAAGATCGATGGGATCGCAATTAAGGTCCGCCGGCCCGTGTCTGCTGCCGAAGCCGATCCGATAGCCGGACTCCTTGGCCAGTCTGCCGAGCCGTCGGTCGGTGACAGAGAAGGGTGCCGCGAACGCCGAGGTTGGCCGACCGGTCCAACGTTCGATGAACATACGAGAGCGCAGCAGTTCGGCGGCCAAGTCAGAGCTCGACAGACCATCGATCGCGCGATGCGTCGCGAGATGGCTTCCGAAGAACGCACCTTCGGCGGCGAGCCGCCGCACCGTCCCGGCATCCATAAGCTGCGTCGGCGGACCGTTTTCGGCATCCCACTGCGCGCTTTCACCCACCAGGTCAGTCACCAGGAACACTTCCGCGGTCAGGTCGTTCGCGCGCAAGGTTGGCCAGGCTTGGTCGGCAAAATTCTGGAAGCCGTCATCGAAGGTGATGAGCACTGGGCGGCCAGCGAAAGGCTGACGGTTGGCGATGGACCGTTCCAGTTGCTCGGACGTGGTCGCGTGAAAGCCATTGGCGCGCAGCCATGCCATCTGGCTGGCGAATGCGGCGGGCGTTAGCCGAAAACGGGCGAGGGCAGCCGGACCTTCTTCGGCGACGCTGTGGTACATGAGGACAGGGATACGTGGCCGCCGCTCGCTGCGCGCGACGTCGCGGCGCAAGGCCCGCGCCCCGCCCCAGACGATATTTCGGGCGACCCCGAGTCCGATGGGCGCGCGGATCGGCGCATGATCAATCCTCGGTTCCGTCACTACATCGTGCGGTGACAGGCGGCGGAAGCGGTCTATGCGATAGAGCTCGGTCTGGATCGACTGCTCGAGGACGAGACCTTCGGTCGCTGCGAGCGCCTCTGAGATCGCTTGTGCCCCGAATGTGTTCCAGTCGAAGCCCGTCCTTTCAACATTGTCACGCAGCACGAATGCGTGGGCGCTGATGAAACTGCCGCCAGGCGCCAACGCCTCTGCGAATTTTTTGGCAATGCGCCGCAACTCGGCGAGATCATCCAGATAGTAGAGCACTTCCGAACAGAAGATCAGATCCATTTCACCCGGCAGCGTGTCTGCGGAGAAATCCAGTACGCCGAATTCGACGTTCGGCTGATCGCTGCATCGCGCGCGGGCCCGTCCCACGGCTATGGCGGAGATGTCGGTTGCGGTCAGATGGCCCACTCGCGGCGCCAGCTGCCGCGTGAAGTGGCCCTCCGCGCAGGCGAGCTCAAGTGCCCGTCCGATGGGACCCGCAGGCAGAATCTCGAGTTGCCGCTCATATTTTTCCTGCTCATAGGACGAACCGTAGTTCCAGGGATCCTCGGTCGTGAAATAGCCATTCCAGAACAACGTGCGATTCTCGTCGTGCCTGGGCCGTGCACGGCGCGGCGCGGCAGAAGGCTCCGCAGGTTCGGCGCTCGACCGGACCAACTCCCGCGCTTGCGCAGCCAATCTCGCGAGTTTGCCGAAATGGCTGTCCGGATCAGGCTCGCGTTCGGCTGTGCCTGACAATGCCCGGGCTGGAAGCGTGTTCGGAGTGTTGGCGCCAGCCTCCTTTTGCGGTGCGAAATTCCGGATCAGTTCAATCCAATGATCCCTTGTCACTGTCCCGAGCACGCCGAATTGTACGACGGCCTCGATGTGGCCATCCATCATCAGGTAGGCATAGATTTGGTCGATTCCTTCCGGCAGTTCGGTCGAGGTCGGATTTCGAGCGTCGACGCGGATTCCAAGTGTTCGCGCCAGCCTGCGCGGCGCGCCAAGATCGTCGGCGTCGAGAAGCATTTGCTCAAGCTGATACTGGATGCGGCGAGCCGCTGCGGGATTGTCCCAGACCTTGCTGAGTTCGGTAATCAACTCGGTGATGGCGCGGCCGAACCTTCCCCACCTGGCAGCCAGTTGCGCCGGCACAGACAGGCTTCCCACCGCAAGGCCGTTGATGGCTACCTTGGCGATCTCACTCGCCCACTTGCGTCCGGCCGGAAGCGCGCGCAGGGACTGCGGGTTGATCGAGCCCGAGCCGCCGCCGCAATCCGACGCGGCGTTCCAAAATGCGAACCACGCGAGTGCTTCGGAAGCGGTGCGGCCATCCGCCGAGTTCGCTCCGTTGGCGTGGATAGTCACCGGGTGTTTGACTCTGGAGTCGGCAGAGAAGCCACGGGCGATGACGATTTCCGCGTCGGCCAGCATTTGAGATGAATTGCGGGTGAGCGAGTTGGGGCTAGCCCGGTAGAAGGCGAGCGGCTCGTTGACCATTACCCAATTTCTGCCGAGACGGGCGAGGCGCTGCCACAGATCCCAGTCCTCGCATGTACGCAGCGACACATCGAAACCGCCCAACTCGACGATTGTCTCCCGGTCGAGCAGCAGCGCGTGGGTGGCGATGGCACACCGGCGGGCAAATGTTTCAAAGGGCTGGATCGCAACCTCTGACGAGATGCTCAACCAGATAAGTTCGCCATCGGGCATCACGCATTGGGAGCCGCAATAGGCGGCCACTGAATCGGGCGCAGCCTCCAGTGCGGCTAGCATTTTCGCGAGGAAGCTGGCGTCTACCCAATCGTGCGCATCCAGAAACATGAGCCAGTGGCCGCGCGCCGTCGAAATCCCGCTATTGCGCGCGCCGGCGGGGCCACGGGCGCAAGAATTCAACGTCCGAAATCGGGAATCTTGTTCCACATAACTGGCAATGATCGCGGGGGTGCGGTCCGTGGAGGCGTCGTCGACGATGATCGCCTCCCAATCCACGATTTCCTGATCGAGAAGGCAATCGAGTGCGCGCGCCAGCGTCACCTCTGCGTTGTGCGCAGGAACCACGATTGAAACCAATGGATTATGCGCCATGCCGTCTTACCCAAGCCTGGTTCGAAGGTACAAGAGCCCCGAGACATAGCCGGCGATTTCCCGCCAAAGGAAACGGTCACCGAGGATGCTGCATCCAAACAGTCTCCCGTGAACTCTTCCGAGCCGTCGCGCCGCCATTTGGCTGCAGTGCGAGCTTGCTCCTGTCCTGCTAGCGACGTTAGAAGCCTGGCGCAGCATTTCATCCGTGCCGCCGAGATCGGACGCCGGCTGTCGCAGATGCACGTCAAAGCCAAGCATGCCGCATACTCATGTCGATCCCTGAACTCGGCGCCATGACCACAAGCTGCGGTCCCTGGCCTGGCTATGGCAAACTGCCGTCCTTTGCAATCGACGACGCAACAATGCAAGCCCACTGAAGCTTTGGTTGAATGACTGCCAGCTATTGGGACCTATTGCTCTCTCCTATCGACCGAAACACCTCGATTCCGGGCTGCATTCTTGATCGGCGATTCCGCGTGTGAAAAGAAGATTCTCCTTCTACTGTTGAGCTCGCGCCGGAAGCTGATGGTGGCAGTATATAGCGGAGCGAGAGCCAATATGCTGCCCGCTGGAACAGCTATTTTAGCAATTTCTAATGAAAACTCATTACTTACATCTGTCTAAATAGATATACATAATGCCATTGTATCACTCGGCTTCATAGTAGATTTCGCTCGATAACCAATTAGATTAAACGGCTATGGTTGCTATCACAGAGAGGGGCGAGAGCAACACCTAGCGGTACTGGTGCTTTTTCGGCCGGTCCAAGACGTGTAAAAAGAGCACGCAAATTGGCTTGCGCCAAGAAGATTCCGGCTTGCAGGTCGCGGATTTTGCTGGCATCTTCACCTGTTTATGGGTCTCTGCACTGTGGCAGGTGGTTCAAATAGAGGGGTATAAGGATGGCCAAGGAATCTTCGAGTACTTCGAGTGCCGTTTCCTCCGCAAACAAGGCGGACGCAAATTTGATCGGTAATGCAGACGGAAGCGGGCTGAACTTCATGGCGGCCCAGGTTCGCGAAAACGGGGGCGCCGGCGACGCCGTAGGTGTCGACAAGATACGCGATCTGCTGTTCGGCAACCAGATGCAGGACTATGACCGCCGTTTTTCCAAGCTTGAAGAACGGGTGTTGCAGCGCTTCAAGGATGTCGAATCCGAAGCCAAGCGCAATCTTGAGATGTACGAGTCAAATGCAAAGAAGCAGATCGATTCGCTCGCGGCGCAATTGCGGAACGAAAAAGACTCACGAGCCGATGCCGACAAGGAGATTGACCGGAATCTTCGCGAGCAAAACCAGGCACTTGAAAAGCAGGTGCGTGCGTTGTCGGATCAATTGAGCGCGCTTGAGCGGGACGTTTCGGACCGGATAAATCGAAACGATCATTTGTTGCGTGAGGAAATTAAGCAGAAGAATGAAGGCGTTCAGATGCTGATCGAGAAAATGTTTGCCGATCTCAGCAACGTTAAGACCGACCGAAATCTTTTGGCTGGCCTGTTTGTAGAGGTTGCGAAATGTCTGAATCAGGATCCCGTCGGCAGCAAGGGCAACTCGGATCGTAGCTGGAAAGTGAGTTGATGGGACCTTGACGTCAACCGTCGACCCAATCAGTCTTCCACAAAGAGCAGCCTCGAACGATACAGAAATTGATCGCGAGGCTCTGGCTCGTCTTTTGGTCGAAATTGCCCGGAACGTTGATCCGGACTATCGTGCGCGTTTCGACGGAGTTCCAACCGCCGATCCTCGCATGGAAACGCTGCGCCAGTTGCTGGTCAGCCGCGAAATTTCGGAGCTTTCACGAGTTACGCATCTGCTGGACGAACCCGAGCAGCTTGCGGCAGCGGTGGGCGATGTTCTTCCCATTGCGGTCGCGCGAGCGACTCATGCGCAGCTCGGCGAGGCGCTTGCGCCAGCTGTCGAACGGGCTGTGCAACGGTCAATCCAGAAGAGCCCGCGCACGCTGACGGATATATTATACCCGGTGTTTCTGCCGGCAATCCGCAAGTCGATCGGGGAAAAGATCGACCAGACATTTCAGTCACTGAATGAAACTTTAAGACATATATTTACCTGGCATGGGCTCAAGTGGAGATTTGAAGCTTGGAGGACAGGTGCGAGCTTCTCGGAAGTTGTCCTAAAGCATTCTCTTATCTATCGTGTAGAGCATGCCTTTCTCATTAATCGTAATTCCGGGCTTTTGATAGCGCATGTAGCTGCCGACAATGCGACGAGCGAAGATCCCCAGCTGATTTCGTCGATGCTTAGTGCAATTCAAGATTTTGTGAAAGATTCATTCAACGAGAGAGAGCAGAGCGGCCTGGACACTATCCGTTTTGGCGACCTTCGTCTCTGGTCGGAAGTTGGACCGTTTGCGACCCTGGTTTCGGTGATCCGGGGAAATCCGCCAGAGGAATTGCATGAAATAGTTCGCGATGTATTGCTTCGCATCCATGAGGAATGCTCACAGGCTTTAGTAGAGTTTGACGGCGACAGTTCGCAGTTGGCCGGGGTAGAGGCGCAATTGCGGACCTGCGTGGAGCAGAAGCAGGAGGAATCAAACGAGGGATTTCCGTGGCTGGTGGCCGCCGTGGCCCTGCTGTTTTTGATTCTGGCAGGCGGTTGGTTCTTTCTTTCCTGGCAATCCGGGCAGCGCTGGCAGGCTTATGTGTCGCGCTGGCAGGCCTACGTGTCGCGACTGGAGGCCCAGCCGGGCATCATCGTTGCCGAACAACAGGCGCGCGACGGCCAATTCTATATTGCCGGCCTAAGAGACCCGCTTGCCGCCGACCCACAGTCGCTGTTGTCTGGAACGCAGGTCGATCCCGCCCGGGTTCATTCGCAGTGGCAATTCTATCAGAGCCTTCAACCGGAGTTCGTGCTGAAGCGGCTGAAGGCGTCGCTGGCTCCGCCGGATTCAGTACGACTATCAATCGACAATGAGCGCATCGTTGCCGAGGGTGAGGCTCCCGACACCTGGATAGATCGGGCGCGTGCAGCGGCCCGACAGCTTTCGGCAGGCGGACCGGAATTCGACATCTCCAAGGTTCGTGACGTAAGCCCCGAAGTACTCGAGGCGAAGCGCTGGCAGGCCTACGTGTCGCGACTGGAGGCCCAGCCGGGCATCATCGTTGCACAACAAAAAATACGCGATGGCCGATTCTATATTGCCGGCCTGAGAGACCCGCTTGCCGACGACCCGCAGTCGCTGTTGTCTGGAACGCAGGTCGATCCCGCCCGGGTTCATTCACAATGGCAATTCTATCAGAGCCTTGAGCCGGAGTTCGTGTTGAAACGGCTGACGGCGTCGCTGTATCCACCGGATACAGTACGACTTTCGATCGTCAATAATCGCATCATTGCCGAGGGCGAGGCTCCCGACACCTGGATAGATCGGGCGCGCGCAGCGGCCCGACAGCTTTCGGCAGGTGGACCGGAATTCGACATTTCCAAGGTTCGTGATGTGAGCCCCGAAGCACGCGCGGCGGAGCACTGGCAGTATTATGTGTCGCGACTTGAGGCCCAACCGGGAATTGTCGTCGCCCAACAATCGACCAGGGGTGGACATTTCTATATTTCCGGCCTGCGAGACCCGCTTGCCGCCGACCCGCAAGCTCTGCTGTCCGGAACGGAGGTCGATCCTGCCCGCGTTCATTCACAGTGGCAATTCTACCAGAGCCTTGATCCGAAGTTTGTGGTGAAGCGGCTGACGGCGTCGCTGACGCCGCCGAAATCGGTCCGACTTTCGATCATCCAGGGTCGCATCGTTGTCGTGGGCGAGGCTCCTGCCGCCTGGATCAACCGGGCGCAGGCCGCCGCTGAACAACTTTCGGCGGACGGAGTGGTTCTGGATGTCTCGCAACTGCGTGAGCTGGACCTTGCAGAGCTCAATCATTTGAGAGAGTCTATCCAGACGACCGACATTTTCTTCTCTTCCGGCAAAGTTGTGCCGGGACCAGAGCAGACGCCGGTTCTCGACAGATTGGCGGATCAAATAAAGGAATTCGCCCAAAATGCCCGCAAGTCAGGCGTAACTGCGCGGTTCATGTTGACCGGCCATTCGGACACCACGGGCCGTGAGACGGCCAACGCGTCGATCAGCGCCGCCCGTGCCGAGACAGTTCGTGCGCTTCTCAACAAGCGCGGCGTCGCCCCGGAACTGCTGCTGGTTCGGGGCGCGGGCACCTTTGAACCGGCGGTGCCTGAAAATAGTCAGGCTGGTAGCTCCACCAATCGCCGGGTTTCCGTTACGGTAAACTTGGACTAGGTCGGAGCCCAAGATGTTGCAAAAAAAGATCTGTATGTTGGGCGGGTTCTCTGTTGGAAAGACGAGCCTGGTTCGCAGGTTTGTGAAAAGCATCTTTTCAGAGACCTACTTGACCACGGTGGGAGTGAAAATCGACAAAAAGAGTGTCGCACTCCCGGACAAAACAGTGGATCTGATTTTATGGGATTTGGCCGGCGAAGATGATATCGGCTCATTCCGCGTCAGCCATGTGCGAGGTGCGACAGGCCTCGTGCTTGTCGTCGATGGAACCCGCGCCGCTACCCTTACCGCTGCACTCACGCTGCGCGAGCGGGTCGAGGCTGAATTCGGTGCTATGCCGTTCGTACTGCTTTTCAACAAATCAGATCTGGCCGATCGGTGGGTAATACCAGATAGAGAAATTGACGAACTGAGGCAACGCGGATGGCAAGTCTATCTGACAAGTGCGCTCTCGGGTGAGCATGTCGATGATGCGTTTCTTAAACTCGCTTCGATGGTCACCAAATAGACCATGCAAAGATTGCCAAGAGAGGTCGGAAGCTGGATTTACGATTTCTTCTACAACGAGCGTGCTATTGCGTATGTGAAAATTGACGCCCAGCTGCGGACAGCGGCGAAGGGCGGTAACGTTGAACATTACGGGCTCTCATGCCTTCGCATCGGTAAGCCTGTAGCCGACCAGCTTGAATTCATGGAAGGTTTGCTGCCTTGCCCGGAGCTTCCATTTCATATGCCTATGGTCGAACTGCCCAGCGGGCGTGTCGCGGACCTTCATCTTTTTGCTGATGATGACTGCGTGTGGCTGCTCTTTCTTGATGCCACTGCCGAACGCGACAACAAGCAGCGGCTTCAACAGAAGGCTTATGAAATGACTCTTCTGCAAGAGAGGGAGCGCCAACTCAACGAGAAGTTACATTCGGCCAATGAGGCGTTGAGGAAGAGTCAGGAGGGATTGTCGCGTGAATACCAGCGCGCGGAATCCCTGCTCCTCAACATTCTTCCGGCGTCGATCGCGAAGCGGTTGAAAGCGCAAAAGAAAATTGCCGACAACCACGCGGAGGTGAGTGTGCTTTTTGCCGACATCGTCGGTTTTACCGAAAGAGCGCGCAGCGTCGGAGCGGTGACTACGCTCGCTATCTTGAATTACTTTTTCAAGGCGGCGGATAGGCTCTCGGAACGACACGGCTGCGAAAAGATCAAGACTATCGGCGATTGTGTCATGGTGGTCGCTGGCCTGCCCACCGCGCGATCCGATCATGCACGAGCCCTCACGCACTATGCAGTTGAACTGCGCAAGGCGGTCAAGCGCGAACTCTTCGCAGGAGAACCGATAAGGCTGAGAATTGGAATTCACTCGGGACCGATCGTCGCTGGCGTCATAGGCAAAAGGCGGTTCGCCTATGACCTGTGGGGCGAGACCGTTAATCTCGCCTCACGTATTCAAACGTCCGCGGAGCCCGGTGAAATCCGTATCTCCGATGCAACGCGCCAACTGCTTGGGCCAAAATTTGCTTGCGACCCACTTGAGGAAACGGAATTGCGTGGTGCAGGTCGTGTACGAATGTGGCGGCTCCCAGCCTGATTTCCGGTTGCCGATCCTGGAGCGCACTGCATCTCAAGCCGCAAATGATCAACGCAAAGATTTGACCCAACTAGTGACCCTCATTGGGCGACTTGGGGCTGGCTCGCAACGACAGTTACGGCCATCTGGGCCGTTTTCCCCACGCGTGGGCGGCATGGCAGGAACTGCTCGCGTCAATCCTGACTATTCGCTGGAATACCGTCGCAAAGTCTTGCCTTACAAGAACCCTGCCGATATCGAACTCACGGTCGACGGGCTCCGCAAGGCCGGAATAGTGCAATGACAAATGAGGGCATGCGGCCGGATCAGACGCCAAAGGCTCGGCCTATCTTGCGCCATCGGGCGTTTTCACGAACCAGTTTCAGGTCGTCGGTCGTCTCGGCAAAGGTGTGCGAACGGTAGTGCCCGAGCAGGTCAGGAAACAGCCTCCCTGCCGGCAGGCCGGCAACCTGTTCGCGGACCGACATTTTTTCATCGATGACCCGGGTGCCCCAGGCATTTTCCCGAACCTGCAACTCGGCAGCCAGACCGCGCTCTTCCGGCGCGGTTTCATCCAGCGCGGCCAGCAGGATCGAATGGAAAAGCGCTACATAACCGATCTGCCTCAGGCCGCCCACGACCCGCACGCGCGGCAATATGGCAAGAACGAGGAACGTCAGGAACAAGTTCGGCAGCAGCACGCCGTCCAGCAGCGCCTGCTTGAGATGCGCCCGCTCGAACGGGATGGAAAGACCATTCGGCCTTTCAGGCTCGATCAGGTGCCCGTTCTCGAGGACGAGCTTGCGCACGCGCTCCTCGCGAATGCCCCAGAAATAGGCCGTGGCATTGGGCAGGAATCTGCCAAATGGGCCCGATTCGGTCTCTTGCAGGGTACGTTCGAGACGCTGACGCCTTGCGGGCTCAAGGAGCAGCTTGGAAAGAAGGCTGCTGTCATGGTCCAGATGCCGCGCCACGACGGAAGCCGCGAACCGGTCATCGATGAACACCGGCCGAGCCATGCCGGAACGATCCCAATCGGCGACCAGATCCTCGTTGAGTTCTGTCAGTGCATCGGCGGCGGTTCCAAACACCTTGTCCTGGCTGGCGAGCAGTGTGCCCAGCCAGCGGCTGGCATCCGTTTCGTCGCCCACCGCTTCGAGCGTCCGCTTGTTGAGGGTGACCGGGCCGGCCGCGCAGGCGCTTTTGCGGCATAGTTTGTGGCGCCCCATGCCAAACAAGTTGACCTTGTCGTCGCCGACATCGAGCCATCCCGGCCCCTCCCGGCCAATTGTCTCCATGGTCATCGTCGTTCCCATGAAGCCGACGAAGGCCGACAGCCCGTTTTCGACCGCGCCGAGCCAGGCAAACAGGAGGGCATCGAAGGTGATCCGGTCCATCAGAAGCAGGCAGTGGAGGCCGGACTGAATCACCGGTCTGTGGTCGAATTCTTCAAGGGCCTTGCCGACCTCTTCAGGCTGCATGATCAAATCAAGGCGCTGATGCAGTATATCAAGCAGGATCGAACGGGCAGCGATCGCCGGACTCGATGCAGGCCTTGCCACCGGCCGCCACAGATGGCGGGCGTATTCGGAAACCGGTGCATTCCAGTTCTGCTCGATGTCACGCACGACTTCCGGGCAGAGCAGTGATAGCACTGCCAGAACATCCACCGGAGCCTTAAGGGTCGGATCAAAGTCCGTGGTCATCAGAACCGCAGCCGGGCCATGCTCAGAAGGTCGTGATACCGCCCTTCGGTAAAGCCGGCCTTCACATGCCGGCCTTCGACCTCGAAGCCGTGGCTTGTGTAGAGGCGGATGGCCGGTTCATTGTCGGCATAGACGGTCAATTCGACTCGCTTCAGGGCGCGCCAGTTGTCGGCCACGTCAAGCAGCGCGCCAAGTATGGCAGAGCCGATACCCTTGCCGACAAAGCCATCGTCAAGGCCGATATTGATCTCGCCGATGTGCGAACGGCGCGGCGAACCCTGCACGACCAGGCTGCCATGGCCGACGACCTTGCCGTCCAGCTCGGCAACGATCCAGGTGGTTTCCTGGCCGGACTTGGCGATACGCCGTTCTACCTGCTCCACCATCTCGAATGGCATCCTGAGCGTGCCCCAGCGGAAGCCCGGCATGTTGAAGATGGCGCAAAGCGCCTCCGCATCGCTTGGCCGAATGGCCCGGAGTTGCGGCTGGATTTTCTTTGGGAATGGCGAGGTCGTGCTGGTCATGGCTTTCCCGGCAAAGGCAATGGGCCCGGCACGATGCACCGGACATCATCTGAAAATCCAGCCATCTCATCATCCTATGATGCCGATTGCGCGCTGAAGTACCAGGAGACGGCGTAGAGTTTGAAGATGCCGCTGATTCCGATCCAGCCGAAAATGGCGAGCCAGCACAATGTTCCCGTCGCCGTCCAGTCGATCCGGTGCACTGCGGCCTCGGTGATGACAAGGCCAAGGATGGCAAACAAGCCGACCAGAAACTGCGCCAGACCGAGCACCAGCAGCTCTTCGCGCGGCGCGCTTTTCCTGACGAGATATGTGCCGCCCGCTCCGGCGAGGAAGATGGCGCTGTAGACCTGAGCGTGGAAGGCGTCGATCGGCCACGGCCAGAAGCCGCCGAATGTCAGGGGAAACAGCAACAGACCGACGCCATAGAGCCCGAGGATCACCATTTCCATCGACATGTAGCCGCGCCATGCAGAGTTTAAGGTCACGCCCTTTGCGGAAGGACGGCCCCTGGCCCGCCAAAGGAACGATCCGGATACCGCGACCGAAGCAAGATAGACCAAGAACCAGAGCCAGGGCGCTTTGCGCTCGAAGTTGAAATAGCCGAGACTGAAGAACGAAGCCGCCGACACGATGACGGTGAAGATGAAGGCCATGACAAGCACGAGCCTGCCTGGCGACCAGCAGTTCCAGACCAGCAGCGCCGCCATCACGACCATTTCGGCGGTGTAGAAGCCGCCGAGGAAGCGGGCATTGAACGGCGTGACGGCCCAGGGCCAGCGCGGCTTGACCAGCGCAGGCGCGAAAAACAGGCCGGCGCCGACGATCAGGACGATGATGACCCCCGCCGAGAAAAGCCGCAGGGCCGCGGGAAATGGCGGGTTGCCGGGTGTCGGCGCGGGAGAAAGTCCCAAAGATGAATACCCCATGGACTCACCATAGTGCCGCTTGCGATCGGTGAAAATCCCGACGGAAATTGAACCGTCGCGCGGGCTCTGCCATTCGAATGGCCGTACGATCCGTTTCGAAGTAAGATGGAGCGCTCGGAACAAAGACCGGTTCCGGTGAACCCACCTAGGGGGCGCATTTTCCGGAGCCTGCACGATGACCGAAATTCAGGATCTGTTCTCGCTTTTGCGGCAATCAACCGATGTCGATCTCCAGGCAATCGACGCGATCCGGCGGACCATCGCGGAAGGCAAGGATTATGAACTTTGCCGCATCAATGTGCCGGCTTTCGCCAGCAAGCATGGCCTCGACGAGGAACGCGCCATAAGCGCCTTCCTCCATGCGGCGCGGGTGGGCATCTTCGACATTTCATGGAATGTTCTGTGCCCCGGCTGTGGCGGCGTGCTCGACACCAACGCTACGCTGAAAACCCTGCAGAAGGACGAATACACCTGCGCGCTATGCTCCGAAGGCTATTCGCCGACCCTTGATGAGATGGTCGAGGTGACATTCACCGTCAGCCCTCGCGTGCGCAGGATTGCCGCCCACAATCCACACGAACTGCCGTTGGTGGAATATTTTCGCCAGATTTACTGGGGATCCGGCGTCGATCTGCCGGAAGAGGATCTGGCGAAAAACATAGGAGCGTTCTCGCTGGAGGATATCGAGCTGGCGCCGGGTGAAAAGGCCGTCCTGCTTATACAGCTTCCGCCCGAATTCATCATCGTCTTCGAGCCGGTCACCCATTCAGCGCAGTTCATCGACGCGAAGGGCAAACCAACAAAAGAGCGGCGAAGCCTGTCTTTGGCTTTCGACCGCGACCATGTCCAGAACCAGACACTGGAAATGCTACCCGGTCCGCTGCGTATTTCGCTGGAAAACAGGACCGACACCCGCGTGCTGCCGGCAGTCTTCATCGCCGGCGAGGCATTGCATAATCTCCTGGGCAAACGCCGGCCTTTTCTGACCGCCAAGCGCCTGCTCACCAACCAGACGTTCCGCGACCTCTATCGTACGGATACGCTCGACATCAACCAGCGCCTGAAGATCACCAGCCTCACCTTCCTGTTCACCGACCTGCGCGGATCGACCGCGCTTTACGAGCGGGTGGGCGACCTTTCAGCCTTCGATCTCGTGCACGTGCATTTCCAGGTTCTGCACGAGATCGTCGCGGCGGAGGCAGGCGCGGTGGTGAAGACCATCGGTGATGCGGTGATGGCGACATTCGCGACGCCTGATCGCGCGATGGCTGCGGCCCTCAGGATGCGTGATGCCATGCGTGCGCTCAATGACAGAAGCGGGCGCGAGGATCTGCTGCTCAAGATCGGTGTCCATGCCGGCCCCTGCATCGCCGTGTCCATGAACGAGCGACAGGACTATTTCGGCCAGACGGTCAACATTGCTTCACGGGTCCAGAACCTGGCCAACGCACAGGCTATCTTCGCCACCCGTGCAGTGGTCGACGACAATCTCACCGCCGATCTGTTGCGCAGGAACGCTCTGACGCCCGTGCTTCACGAAGTCTCGCTGCGCGGCATCGAGCGGGAGATAGCGGTGTATACAATCCCCTGAGCAATTGGGCCGTCCAGAGCAATTCCAAGGAAGTGTAAACGGTTTTCGGAAAAAGCGCCTAGCACTTTCCCTTGGAATTGCGGTAGAGCATCGTTTGCGTGAAAAGATGAGGGCTCTCGGCCGCTCACACGCGCTTGCAGAGGAAATAACGATCGGCGGGCTCTGAAGTCGGCGCCGGGAGGCGTTGCAGCAGCGGGTGATCGAGCGGCGTGCCACTGACCGCGAAGCCGCCGACGCGAAGCAGGCTCGCAATCAGATCGGGAAGCCAGGTAGCAGTCACTGCATCGCGATCGTCATAGCCGGTGCCGATGTCGGCATGAACAAGGGCGGCTTCGATGCCAATGAACTTGCGGGCCGTCTCGCGTATTTCGCCGAGCACGAGGTTTTCGGCTTCGGGAATTGAGCTGGCATGTGCACCGACTTCGCGGTCGAACACCACGATCCGGCGCCCGGGCAGGCGCTCGCGCAGATGGTGGAACGTCCGTCCGTTGCCGAGGCCGAGCTCGAGCACAAGCCCCTCCATCTTCGCCACCTCGACGCAGACTTGGTCGAGAATGTCGCGCTGTGCGGTCATCCTGCTGATGAAATTCTCAAGGCGACTCATATGCTTTGTGTGTCCTGAACCAGCTCAAGATCGGCAATGCCTCCGACAAGAACTGTTCACGGGTGTATCCCGAAGGCGTAGTGCCAAACTCGATCACGTGTCGGAACATATAGAGGCGGACGATGAACACTGCAACAACCGTACAGGCAGCCGGCAAGGATCATACCGGGTGGAATAGGCGGCACGGCGCGCGGCAAAATAACGACCTCACTTGTAGGGATCTGCGGCGTCCCGCAAGCCGTCACCGAGGAAGTTAAACGCCATGATGACGAGAATGACGGGGAGCATCGGCAGGAGAAGCCATGGATAGAACGCGATCACGCTGACGCTGCGCGCCTCGGTGAGCAGGATTCCCCAGCTGGTTATCGGCGCCCTCAGGCCGAGTCCGAGGAAGCTCAGCGCCGTCTCGCCCAGGATCATGCCAGGAATCGAGAGCGTCGCCGTCGCGATCAGATGCGACATGAAGCCGGGAATGAGATGCCGCCTAATGATGCGGCTGCTTCCGGCGCCCATCAACTGCGCGGCGAGAACGTAATCTTCCTCGCGCAAGGCCAGAAGCTTTGAACGCACGGCCCGCGCCAGTCCGGTCCAGTCGAGCACTCCGAGGATGACGGTGATGCCGAAATAGATCAGGATTGGGCTCCAGGTTATCGGCATGATCGCCGCCAGGGCCAACCATAGCGGAATGCTGGGAATCGATTGCAGAACTTCGATTATTCGTTGAACGATCAGGTCGAAGATACCGCCGTGATAACCGGCCAGTCCGCCGATGACGATGCCCAGCAGGAAGCTGAAACTGATGCCGACGAGGCCGATTGTCAGTGAAATGCGTGCGCCATAGATCATGCGCGAGAGCACGTCGCGCCCCAGCCGGTCGGTGCCCGCCAGGAAAAGCTGACCGTTTTCGGCAGCGCAGACAAAATGCCTGTCACCTTCGATCAGGCCCCAGAACCGGTAACGATCGGCCTTGCAGAAGAAACGGAGCCGCTGAACATCGTCCTGGTTGTCGATGTAGTTCCGCTTGAGCGTGTCCATGTCCAGCGTCATCTGGCGGCCATAGACGAACGGCCCGACGAACTGGCCGTTGTGGAACAGGTGCACCTGCTGCGGCGGCGAATAGATGTAGTCCATGTTGCGCGTGTGCAGGTTGTAGGGCGCCAGGAACTCGCAGATTAATATCCCGAAATAAAGCACTACCAGGAATATGCCGGATACAAGGGCGAGCCGGTGCAAGCGGAATTTCCACCACATCAGCCGCAACTGCGACGCCTGAAAGACCTTCGACTGCTCCACCGTCATCGCCTCGACCGACTGCAGGTCAAAGGGCGCGCTGGAAACATAGTGTTCTAGTGGAGCACTCGGAGCGGGGAGCGGCGAATCCGTTTTCATTTGGTGCTGCCGCCCTGCAAACGAATTCGTGGATCCAGCAGCGCCAGCGCCAGGTCGGAAATCAGGACGCCGATAACCGTCAGGAAGGCGAGGAACATCAGGAACGACCCCGCCAGATACATGTCCTGGCTTTGCAGCGCCTTGATCAGCATTGGCCCGGTCGTTTCCAAAGACAGCACGATCGCGGTGATTTCGGCGCCGGAGATGATGGCCGGCAGGATGGAGCCGATGTCGGAAATAAAGAAATTGAGCGCCATGCGCAGCGGATATTTGACCAGCGCCCTGAACGGATGAAGACCTTTGGCGCGCGCGGTCACCACATATTGCTTGTGTAGCTCATCGAGCAGATTGGCGCGCAGCCGCCGGATCATGCTTGCCGTGCCGCCGGTGCCGATGATCAAGACCGGGATCCAGAGATGGGAGAGTATCGACTTCGCCTTGGCCCAGCTCATCGGCTCGCTGAGATATTGCGGGTCCATGAGATGGCCGATGGACGTGCCGAACCAGATGTTGGCGAAATACATCAGGATCAGCGCCAGCATGAAGTTCGGAATGGCAAGGCCTAGGAGGCCAAAAAAGGTCAGGCCGTAATCGCCCCAACTGTATTGATGCGTCGCGGAGTACATGCCGATCGGAAAGGCGATGAGCCAAGTGAAGATGATCGTGACGAAGGAAACCAGCACAGTCAGCCACATTCGGTCCCCGACGACGTCGCGAACCGGCAACTCATACTCGAAGGAATAGCCGAAATCGCCGTGCAGCATCCCGCCGACCCAATAGAAGTAACGAATGATCGGCGGCTTGTCGAAACCATATTCCTTGCGCATCATCTCGATGCGATCGGAATCCACCCCTTCGCCCTGTGCCCGAAGCTCGGCGACATAGCTGTCGAAATAGTCGCCGGGGGGAAGTTCGATGATCGTGAACACCAGCGCTGATATCACCAGCAGCGTTGGAACCATCACAGTAATGCGCCAGACAATATATCGAAGCACGCTCAGGACTCTCCAAGCCAGAATGTATCCGGCATGTAGACACCGAAATAGGCGGTCGGATCGTAGCCGAAGAGCGCCTTGTCAGGCAGATTGCGCAGCCGTGAGGACACCAGAATCGGCTGATGCGTTCCGTTCACGGTCCCGATCGAAAACACCTGATCGGTGTAGATCGACAGCATCGAATTCCAGATTTCGGCGCGCTCTGTCGCTTCGGTCGATGCGTTCCAGCGCTTGAGCAAAACCATTAACTCGATCACTGCAGGAAGATCGGGCGCCTCGCCCATCTTGCCATGAGACAAGTAGTGAGCACCCCAGAGCGGCCATTGCAGCTGATCGTCGATTGTGGGGGCCAACTGACTCGGGTTCATGTCGGCGGTCGGCACGCCATTGTCGATGCCCGACCACATCGACATCATGATCTGGCCGCCAAGCGCGCGGCTGCGGAAGATGTCGCGCTGCGAAGTCCGGATGAACAGGGCGATGCCGATCTTTCGCCAGTGATCGGTGATGAGTTCGAGCGCGTCGGTTTCCAGCGTGCTTTCGCCGGCGGTTTCCACGATGATCTGGGCAGAGCGTCCATCGGGAAGTATCCGCAGGCCGTCATCGTCACGTGCCAGAAGCCCGACCTCGTCGAGCAGCGCGTTGGCCTGGTCGGGATCATGGGCAACCCAAGCTTTAGCGAATTCCGGCCGGTAGAGCGGGCTCTCGGACAAAACCGTATCGGCGCTTTCCTGCGCCAATCCGTAGAACACGGCCATATTGATCTCGCGCCTGTCCACGGCGAGCGAAAGTGCGCGGCGCACGCGCACGTCACGCAGAAGGCCACGCCACACCTGGTCGGCACAATTCAGATTCGGCAGCAGCGCCAGCCGAGAACCCTGTGTGCGTTTCCACAGGTGCATCTTCACCGGATAGCGCTTCTCCGCGTCCTTCAGGAAGGAGTAATCGCTGAAGTCAATTCCCATGCATTGCAGGTCGCTCTCGCCCGCCCCGGTCTTCGCGGAGATGATCGCCGATGAGCTGACATTCATGATGATTCGGTCAACATAGGGCAGTTGCCGGCCGTTCTCGTCTGTCCGATGAAAGAAGGGGTTGCGCTCGAAGATGAATTGCTCGGCCGGCGGCTTGGTTCGGTTCTGCCAGGGGTCGAGCGTCGGCAGTTCCGGGTTCTCCGGGCGATATTGCCGCGACATACGGATATGCAGGAGCGTCCATTTCTGGGTCCGGTTCTCCTTCATCAGGCCGGCGAGCCGGAATGGATCCTGATATTTCTTGTGGAACTGCTTGAGATAGGCGGATGGCAGAACAAGCGATATCGGCGAAGCGGCAGCGAGCTTGGGCAGGAAGTCGGGATTGGGCGCATCCCAACTATAGCGCACCGTCAACGGATCGACGATCTCGAAGCGTGGCGGCTTGCCGTCCGCCATCAGGGTCGGGGCGAGCCCGCCTTGCGAAAGCTCATCGTTCAGCCAGACATCTTCCCAACAATAGCGAAAATCCTCCGGCGTCAGCAGGCTGCCGTCGGACCATTTGTGTCCTTCCCGTATCTTGAACGTGAAGATGCGATCATCCGCGACGTCGAAATTTTCGAGAATGTCGGCCTGCAAGCTAAGCTTTTCGTCGTAGCCGACCAGGCGAGAATATCCGTAAATCGTCATCATCCGGATATCTTTCTGGCTGCCGATGATCGTACGCAGCGTGCCGCCATATTGGCCCGGCTGCCGGCCCATCGTGGCGAGATTCAAGGCGCGCGGGCTCTTGGGCAGGCGCTCGGTGAGTGCTGGCAGCGCCCTGGCCGTCAGCTGCGGCCGAAGAAATTCCGGCTCCAGGTCGCCAGCGCGCGACGTGCCCGGCAGGAGTGCCGAAGCCATCACGCCAAGGACGGTGCGACGGCTGATCAATGGCGTAACTCGCTGACATCGGCCGAACGTCGGGCCAGCACGAGGTGGCCGCCGCCAAGATCGAGCGGCGCCAGGACATCCTCGTCGCCTTCTTCGCGGAATTGTGGTCCCCATGCGCTGGTGTCAGAAGCGCCGCCGAGCTTCAGCGTCTTGAAATCCATCGGCCGGTCGAGATCGGGGAAAGGTACCGCGGCGACCAGGGAGCGCGTGTAGGGGTGGATTGGTTTCCTGAGCAGAATTTCGCGCGGCGCAAGCTCGACGATACGCCCGCCGCACATCACCGCGATGCGGTCTGCCATGTAGTCCACCACCGCCAGATTGTGGGATATGAACAGGTAGGTCAGGCCCAGTTCTTTTTGCAGGTCCTTCAGAAGATTCAGGATCTGCGCCTGGACAGAGACATCGAGCGCCGAAACCGGCTCGTCGCAGATCAGGAGTTCAGGCCCCAGCGCCAATGCGCGCGCGATGCCGATGCGCTGACGCTGCCCGCCGGAGAAACTGTGCGGATAACGCTTGATGAAGCGCGGATCGAGCCCGATTGCCTGCATCAGGCTCTTGACCGTGGCGAGTCGGGACGCCGCATTGCCACGCTCATGGATCTCCAGCGGCTCGCTCAAGATGTTCTCCACCGTCATGCGAGGTGAAAGCGACGAAACCGGGTCCTGGAAGACCATCTGGATTTTCGCGCGCAATATGCGCAGGGCATCTCCCTCTGCGCCCAGGACGTCGGTCGGTCCATCGCGGCCGTTGAAGATCACAGAACCGCCGCTGGGGGTAATGGCCCGCATGAGGATCTTGCTGACGGTTGTTTTGCCACAGCCGCTTTCGCCGACCAGACCCAGACACTCACCCCGCCTGATGTCGAAGCTCACGCCGTCCACGGCGCGAACAGAGGATTGATGACCCCCGCTGAACCATCCTGACTTGCGGATGGTGAAGGTCTTAGTCAGATCCCTTACCGACAGCAGGATGTCGTCTGGCCCATTCGATGCCGGGGCAGTCTGCTTGCCGAGCAGGTTCCCGACATTCACCGGCACCTCGCGGAGCGCCTTTAGCCTTTCACCGGGCTTCAGGTCGAAATGCGGAACGGCTGCCATTAGGCCCTTCAGGTAAGGGTGGCCCGGCCGGCGGAATATCGCCTCGACAGGCCCCATTTCCATGATCTCGCCATGGTACATGACCACCACCTCGTCGGCGACATTGGCGACCACGCCGAGGTCGTGCGTGATCAGCAGCATCGCCATGTTCAGCTTGGTCTGAAGCCCGCGCAGCAATTGCAGGATTTGCGCCTGGATGGTGACGTCCAACGCCGTCGTCGGCTCGTCGGCGATCAACAAAGCAGGCCGGCAGATAAGCGCCATGGCGATCATGGCGCGTTGCCGCAATCCTCCCGAAAGTTCAAATGGATACATGTCGTAGGCGCGCTTGGGATTGGGGAAGCCGACAAGGCCGAGCATTTCCTCGGTCCGCGCCTTGCGCTCCGCCCGAGCCATAGGCGTATGAATCTGCAAGGATTCGCTGACCTGGTTGCCGATCGTGTGCAGCGGCGAGAGCGATGTCATTGGCTCCTGAAAGATTTTGCCGATGCGGCTGCCTCTCAACGCCCGGATTTCGGTTCCGTCACGCTGCATCTGCAGGATGTCTTGCGTCGTGCCAGGCTTTTCAGGATCAGAAAACAGGATACGGCCGCGAACGTGGGCCGTATTCGGCAAAATGCCCATCACTGCCTGGCTGAGAACCGATTTTCCGGAACCGGACTCGCCCACAAGCGCGGTAACCTTGCCGGGCAGGACGCGGAGATTTGCGCGTCTGACGGCATGCAACGGTCCCCCGATCATGGCAAAAGAGATGCCAAGATCCTCGATCCGCAGCAGATCAATGCCCGAATTCATCCTCACACCAGCCCCACTCTGGCAGTCTGCCGGGCGGCAGACCCAAAAAGCGAGACTAGCGTATTGCCAGCCTAGAGCAACTTGGATTCGAATCGAATTCCGCGACGGAACCGGCGACCGGGCTGCACACCAAGGCTTTCGGACCGGATCGTGTCGGTTACTGGAGCTTCCTCCGGTCGCTTGCCGACAACCGCGCGGCATCGCGATGAAGCAGCATGACCTGCTCGGCGTCCGATATCCGGTCCTGAATCGGCGCAGCGTCTTCATCGAGCGCGAGAGCACCCGACAAATCGGGTGAAAGCACCGTCAGCTTCTGCTTGATACCCGCCAGTTCCTCCGTGCCGAGCGTCAGCCAACTGTTGTCGCCGCAATAGCTGGCGAAGTCCTTGCTGGCGAGAACGCTGTGCGGATATTTCTTGGTCAGGGTCTGGAGACGCTGGACCTCGTTTACAGCCGAGCCGAAGACAGAGAATGTCAGCCGGTCGGTAAGTCCGACGTTGCCGAACATCACATTGCCGACATGCAGGCCGATACCAAACTTTATGTCGCCCAACCCCTGCTCCTTTCTGCGCAGATTGAGCTCCATCATGCGCCCGCTGGCCTTGTGCGCTGCCGCAAGAGCAGCCTGGCAGGCGATCTCGGACTGCGAGCGATGCCTTTCGCAGGGGTAGACGGCGATGAAGCCATCCCCCAGGAAACTCATGATCTGCCCGCCTTTGCGATTGAAAGGTGCAGCGATGGCATCGAAAAACTGGTTCAGCGTATCGATGTAGATTTCGCGACCGGAGGTTTCGGCAAGTCTTGTCGACCCCCGCATATCGCCCATGACCAGTGCGGCCCGGATTGTGTCACCCTCGCCGCGCTTGATCTGGCCGTCCAGCACACGTCTGCCGGCGTCGCCGCCAAGATAAGTGGTCATCATGTTGTCGGCGAGCTTGGTGAGCACCGCCATCTTGGTGGCGATAGCGAGATAGTTCTGGATCCGCAATAGCGCCGAAATCATGCCGTCGCTGAAGCCAGACGCACTGTCGGTCGACCACGACCCCATCATGCCCTGGCTGGTATCGCCGTTGAAGGGATGCACGAATGCCATGTAATCGGTGACGCCCATACGCCTGAGGTCGTCGAAAACAGGAAACTCCGACCGCACCGAGGGGTCAAGCCGGCGCCGCAGGTGGTCGAGCTTGTTGCTGAGCAGATGGTAGTATGGGCTGGTCAGGAATCTGTCGGAATGAACGCCGTTCTCACTGCGGAAGCCTTCCACTTCCAGGCCCTGGCCGCGAAGCCAGGTAAAACCAAGCGCGTCATAGAGCGGATGAAGCATCGAAAAGCTCAAATGCACCCGCTTCAGCGGCAGGCCGGCAGCAGCCAACCGTTCACAAAAGCCCTTTACCAATGTTTCCAGGTCGTTGCCCGCCAGCGCCGATTGGCTCAGCCAGTCGGCAACTTTATCCATGAGAATGGTGGAAACTTCTGCTTGCGCTGTGCTCATGCTATCTCAAACCCGTCGAAGACGAGCCATCTCCTTTGATCCGCCACACAAGTGAAGGCAGTGAAGCCGGCTTCGGCGACGAAAGCCGGCGAAGAATTTCCTAAATAACTCCTTGCAGGAAGGAAGCAGGCGTAAACAGCATCTATCACCTGGAACCCTATGTGGCGAGGCTTCCGGCGGAGTGCAATCTCGATCCTGACATCGGGCAAAGAATTCGCCGTCTCAGACATCGTCGGGCCTTCACCACCACTGTCGCTTGGACCAGCCCGAGGCGGCCAAAATCATTGCGTGTGTCGACGACCAGAGGAGCGTGATCAGCGATCGCCTGATAGTCGATCGCGTCGTGGTAGGTTGCCACGACGACAGCATCGGATCCTTCGGGGATCCTCTCCGGCTCCCGGTGTTTCGTCAGCAGTGTCGGAACGCAGATTATGATGGCATCGCAGACGGCTAGTTCGGCAAATCCGCAGTGGTGCGGAACCGCCCGGCCGGCACGGCTGTCGACGTCACTGCCTCAAGTAGGATTGGCCGTTGCTCAGGCATCGACCTTCCGGGCTTCGATGTCGAAGCCGGAAACCGGGAACCCGGCGCGTGCGATCGCAACCGACAGCGGCAACCCGACATAGCTCGGTCCGATCACGCCGACTTGCGCGACGCACCTCGAAATCCGGTTCAGAAGACGGTCATATGTTGATCGTTAGGCGTCCAAAAATCTGCTTTCCCGTCAATTCGGACAGGCTACCCGCTCCCATGGCGCGGCTCACCGGTGCCAAGAACCATGAGTGAGGGCATATTGCGGAAATCGATTTCCGCAAGCAGTCAGCAGACCGGCGCCTTCGCCTTCAGGCTTGCGGCAGCCATCGCGTAGCCGCCGGCGGCGCCATCGATGAAATGAACATGATCGCGCTGCAGCGGCGAGATGACGAGGCAGGTCATCAAGGCCGACTTCTGGCGGTGCAGGCCATAATTGCAGATGCCCGCCTCTTCCGCCTGCTTCAGCCGGTCTTGGATCCGATGCAGCACATCCGCGTCAACGTCGATGGTCATCTTCAAGCCGTCGTCGAACTTTCGGAAATCCGAATTGCTGGCCACCTCGCGTTTGTAGACCTTCGGATCGAAACGGCCAATCGTCCAGCCAAATCGATCGGTTACAGCCGTAAGCGTCATCAGGAACACGATCCACAGCTTCGACCGCCACCGCCATCCTGCCGTGGCCATCGCCCGCGCCTCGACATCCAGGCCGGCGGGCAGCAGACTGTAGCCCGGGCCGTCCACCGGCACCGGGTGGCCATCGCGCTCCTGCCTGCCGGCGAGGGCGATGATGTCGGAAGCCAGAAACTGAAACCCGCGCAAGTCGCGCGACGCCCCCGGTGTGGCTATGATCGAGACGATTTCGCCATGCCGTGCTTCGATCGGGTTCCAACGGCAGGAAAGGCCGGTCAGATCCGGCCGCGCGCCGACCGGCGCAGGATCGATGCGGTAGCGCCCCGCTTTCATCTCAGCTTCCGCCCAACTGCCGCCACCGCCGGCGAACATGGCATAGAAGGCCGCTTCGGAGGCCTGGAACCTCGCCACGCGAACGTCGAGGCCCTGCGCCCTTATGTCCCCTATCGGCACGATCGCGGCGCGCAAGGTCAGGCCCAGTTCGTCCGCCACCCATCTTTGGACGGCCGCCAGCGCGTTGCGGGCGATTTCCAGCGCCGAGCCGGGAAACGCCACGAGTGCGCCGTCGCCGCCGAAGACAAAGGGGAGATCTTGCCGACCCAGCGCATTGAGCAGCGCCGAAATGACGCTTGCGCCGGCCATATTGACGGTTTTATAGCGCCCCGCCTCGATCGCCTTGGTCGAGCCGACAATGTCGGCAGTGGCCAGCGCCCAGCCATCGGGGAGGGGCCGATAGTTATCGATATCGGCAACGCTTTCGAACTTTGCGAAGACAGGCAAAGAAGCGACAAACGGGTCGGACGCGACAGCTGTTTCCATGGCCATCAGATAGCACATTCCACGACTTGAAGGTGAAGTCGATCACGCTTGGAAATTGACTTGCGCAGGCTTTCCGATGATAGGGTCGCGCGATGCGAATTGCCTTCTACGCGCCGCTGAAGTCACCCAATCATCCCGTTGTCTCCGGCGACCGCCAGATGGCACGGATGCTTGTCAAAGCGCTGGAGTACGGAGGGCATAGCGTCGAATTGGCATCTGAGTTGCGCTTCTATCTACGCCAGCCGGAGTCGAAAAGTTTCGAGGCACTCAAGATCGAGGCCGCAGAGGAAGCCGCGCGGCTGACCAAGCTTTGGGATCGTGACGGCAAGCCCGATCTCTGGTTCACCTACCATCCCTATTACAAGGCGCCCGACTTGATCGGGCCGGAGCTGGCGTCGGCCTTTGCTGTCCCCTATGTGACAGCGGAAGCCTCCTATTCCAGGCGACGCAATGCCGGCTTGTGGGCCGATAGCCAAGCATTGGTGGCGCGAGCCATCGAACAAGCGGCTCTGAACATCTGCTTCACCCAAAGGGATCGTCAGGGACTGGCGGATGCTATTCCCAAGGCCGCTTTCGGTATGCTTTCGCCCTTCATCGACATATCGGCATTCCGGGAAATCCCGGCACGGGGTTGTCCGACGCGCCTCGTTACCGTCGCCATGATGCGCCCGGGCGACAAACTGGGCAGCTATCGCATGCTGGCGCAAGCGCTCGGCTTGATCGGCCATATGCCCTGGACCATGTCGGTCGTCGGAGACGGGCCAGCTCGCGACGAGGTCGAAGCGCAATTCGCCGGCTTGCCCGCCGATCGTATCGAATGGATCGGCTCGATCGAGCCTGCCGCCGTGCCGGATGTCCTTTATACCGGGGGAATCTATGTCTGGCCGGGTTATGGCGAGGCCTACGGCGTTGCCTATCTTGAAGCACAGGCCGCCGGCCTTCCGGTGGTGGCTCAGGACATCGCCGGCGTGCCGGAGGTCGTGCGGGATGGCCAGACCGGGTTTCTCACCCCGCCGGGCGATGTCGCGGCGTTCGCTTCCGCCATTGAAAGGCTTCTGGCCCGGGACGACGAAAGAACCATCATGGCCGCGGAAGCCCGGCGTTTCGTTCTCGAAGAACGTTCCCTCGGTGGCGCAGCTGCGCGTCTGGCCGAACTTATTGCGAAGGTCCCGGTCTCATGACGTCCGATCCGATCTGGCAGCCCTTGGTGGAAGAGCTGGCGCGCCTGCAACGGGCGGGCCGCAAGGCGGAGTTCTGGCTGCGCGACGACGACGCCGTGTATCCGACGCCTGCGCTTGATCGGCTGCTCGACCTCACCGGTGAATTCGCGGTTCCGGTCACTCTGGCCGTCATTCCGGCCCTGACCGACGCGAAGCTTGTCGCCCGGCTCGACGAGGCCCCGCATGCCACGGTCGCCATCCATGGCTGGGCGCACCGGACTCATGCGCCCGAGGACCAGAAAAAGCAGGAGCTCGGCGCGCATCGGCCACGCGAGGCGGTGCTCGATGATCTGGCTCGCGGACTGTCGCGAGTAACCGGCCTGCACGGCGCACGTGCCGTTCCGATGCTGGTGCCGCCCTGGAACAGGATCGACGCCGGCGTGGTATCCGACCTTGGATCGATAGGTTTTGCGGCCTTGTCAGTCTATGGGCCGCCGAAGCCGGCTTCATTGGCGGTCATCAACAGCAATGTCGACATCATGGATTGGCATGGCACGCGCGGCTGCCGCGATCATGGTGTATTGGTCCAGGCTATCATCGCACACTTGCAGCATGCATCCGACGGCGAGCCGATCGGCCTGCTCACCCACCATCTTGTACATGATGAATCGGCCTGGCTTTTCCTCGAACGATTGTTGACAGTCACCGCACAGGCTGAACCCTGTGCATGGCTTCCGATCAGGACATTGATCGGGCGCCACGCGGGTAAAGGAAAATAGCTCAGCGCTTTCTGTGCGATGAGACCGGGAATTTGAGCATCTGGCCATCCCGCGCGGCAAAAGCGCCGGCAAACCTGTCCTTGGCCAGCTTCTCCATCTCGTCCAGTTGCTCGTCGGTGCGTGTCGGATCGTGGTGAAACAGCGCAAGCGCCCGTGCACCGGCCGCCTCACAGAGCTTGACGCCCTGTTGCCATGTCGAGTGACCGTTACCGCGGCGGCGTTCCATTTCCTTCTCGGTGTAGGTGCAATCGTAAATGACGAGGTCGGCATCTTCGATCAGGTCGAGCACCGACTGATCGAGTTTGTCCGGCTCGTGCTCGGTGTCGGTGATCACCGCCACGACGCGGCCGCCCCATTCGATCCGGTAGCCTATGCAGCCTCCCGGATGGGTGAGACTGCCGGTCCGAACCACCACCCCTTCGCGCGGCCGAAGCACGTCTCCGGATACGAAATCGCGGCAGTCGAGATTTGCCTTGCAGACGTTCATTTTCACCGGAAACCACGGCGGCCGTATGAACTCATCGATAATCTGCCGGGTCGTCATGCGTCCTGCAAGATGCCCGGACCAAAGCGTAAGCTTGACGCTCGGGTCGAAGATAGGCGCAAAAGCCGGCAGCCCGATGATGTGATCGTAATGGCAATGGGTGAAAAGCAGGTCGAAATCGGTCACATCCGACGCCTGAAGCGCCTTGCCGGCAGGCCGCAGGCCAGAGCCTGCGTCGAACAGAAGCGTATGCTTGCCGCATCGCATCTCAATGCAGATTGTGTTGCCGCCATAGCGAGCGAATTCTGGCCCGGATACAGCAATGCTGCCGCGCACGCCCCAAAATCTGACCAGGAAAAAATCGTCGTCCATGCTACCTTTCGCCCATCATAGCTCTAGGCGCTTCGTGCGTCGATCAGATCCGCGGTCGTATGGCTTAGCCGATCGGCAAGAACCCGCAATATCTCGATGGTCATTTCCGGGAACTCCTTCATAAGCCTCAGGAAATGATCCTTGCGGATTCTCAAGGCCTCCAGATCACTTGCCGCGCTGACGGTGGCAGTGCGGGAGCTGTTGCACAATATGGCGATCTCGCCGACAATCGAATTTGGCAGCAGTTCGGCAACTTTCATCGGCCCGCTGTCGGAATCGACCAGAATATCCGCCCTGCCTGAAAGGATGACATAGGCAGCGTCTGCCTCGTCGCCCTGCCGGAAAAGAATCTGGCCGGCGCTGTAATTCACGCGATCGGATGTGAACGCGAGCAGCTTGAGCTTTGCCGGCTCAATGCCAGAGAACAAGGGAACGCGTTGCAGCATTCCAACTTCATCCTTGAGCAGCATTGTCGCAAACCTTCCTAAATTCGCGTCTGCCAGACTATGACAGAAGTTCCTTGAAGATACCGTTCTCTGCCAAAAGTGTCTCGTGTGTACCGTCTTCCACCAATTGACCCGAGTCAAAGACGATAACGCGATCGAACATCATCGCCATTGCCGGACTCGTCACGACCCACACAATTGCCGGCGAATGGCCGTCGCGTCTGGCTTCCTCGAGCACGTTTCGCAGCACCTTGTCCTGAATGCGCTGGTCGAGCGCCGACAGCGGCCGGTTGAGAATGAGAAAATCGGGACGCTTGAGCAGAGCCCGGGCAACATCGAGCTTCTGTCGCTGTCCGCCGGTCAGCCGCCTTCCACCGGCGCCGACGTTGAAGTCCAGGCCGACATCCAGAAGCTCGGCATAGAGCCCCAGCTCGTCAAGAATGTCATAGACGATGGAGCGTATGCGGTCCGGGGCGTCGGGATGGTTGTTTCCCACACGGCCGAATAGGACATTGTCCATGACGGTGGCCGCGGCAATGTATTTGGCAGGATCATACCGTTCGATCGCGTTGTGCAGTTCGGGCGGCAGGTTTTCATAGAACTGGTTGCGTGCGGCGACGATCTTGCTCATCAACTCGTCGGTCAGCAGGCCGAAGCGGTGCCGGGGCTCGATATAGGCAAAGCTCAAGGTGATGATCATGGCGCGGTCGGCCTCCGAAACCGCCTCGTAGGGGCGGTTCTTGAGCCGCTGCAGCAAGGTCTCGTAGGCGGGGATCTCCTCGGCGCTCATGAAGGCGAGCTGCTGGAAGAACTGGTGATCTGGCGGCAGGTCGGCAAACAGCTCGATCGCCTGTTCGGCGATCTCCATGCCCATCTCGTAGAGCGTGCTGTCGAGGCCGGCCTGCTTCAGCACGGAAGCAAAGTAGGGATTGGCCGCCAGAGCCTTGTCGGCCAGTTCGGGGCCGGCGGCGGCGCCGAAAAGCAAGTTCTGGCCGATCGTCGCTTCCGTGTTGTAAGCGCCCGGCTCGAAAGGAACCACCAGTTCGCGCAGCCCTTCCTGTTCCAGCCGGGTTCGCAGCGCTGCACGCAGTTCGACGATCCGCCCGGCGAGCTTCGTGTGACGCGTGAGGTCGGCCGAAGAGCGCAAGCCAAGATCCAGAATGTCGCGCGACAGAAGAACCGCGTCGAGCACCCGGCGCACCGCTTCAAAGAGGTCGTGCGGGCCGGTAGCACCGGCGGAAGCATAGTCGATCCAGTCGCTATGGACGTCGAAATCCGGATTGCCCGACCGGCGCGCCTCGTCCATATTCCAGCGCTGCTGGTCTGCCGCGGCGCCGTCATAAGTCACCGATGTCAGCGGTGCATGCTTCAACCCGTAGAGCAGGTTATCGCGCAGGCTTGCTTGGAACAGGAAAACATCCGACGAGGCGTAGGACATGCGCCGGCCGGTCACAGCTTCGGGGAGTTCAAGCAGGTCATCGGCGCCCGAAGCGACCTTTCCACTCTCTGGCCAGTTCAGACGCGCGAAGGCTTCTGCTAGCGCCTCCGCTCCGCCTGTCGGGGTGCTGACCAGCGCCACCGTCTCAGCCGGCTTGACCTGCATGGAGACACGGTTGAGGAGCATTGCACCGCCATCGTCTGCCATGGAGAGACCGACCGCCGACAGCGGGTTTGTCATCGGACCGGGATCGTCGATCGTCAGTGCCGCGATTCCCGGCGCAATGATGTCCTCGACGGTGAACTGTTCAACGACCTGCTGATATTTGACCTGGACATCCTGCCGATCCTGATCCCAGTCGATCAGTTCCTTCATCGGTCCGGGCAGGTCCTTGTAGGCTCCGATCACCGCCACGAGCTGGCCGACGTCCAGCCGGCCCCCGATGACCAGATACCCGCCGATCATGTAGAACAGAAAGGGCGTGAGCTGTGCGAGAAAATTGTTGAGGAACTTTACCATGAATTTCCATTGGTAAAGATCGAAGCGGATCTTGAAGATGAGCCCTAGCCTGACAGCTATGTCGGCGCGCTCGTAGTTCGACGTGTCGTGGACGTGAACCGCGCCGATGCCGTCGACGATTTCGCCAACCCGGCCAGAAAGCGCGCGCGCCGTCAACTGCCGTTGGCGCCCAAGCACGAGCAGCCGCCGCCGCATCCGCGGGATGAGTACGATCTGGATGATCACGATCACCACCGCTATCATTCCGAGCCAGACGTTCTGGACCATGATGAACAGCATGGCCGTCAGCGCCTGGCCGCCGAGCAGCACCGGCTGCAGGAAGGCATCGCCGATAAAGCCGCCCAGCGGCTCCACCTCATCCTTCACCATGGTCGCCACTTCGGCGGATTTCACCCGCTTGAAGTAAATCGGCGGAAACCGCAGCACACGATCGATCAGATCGAAGCGAATACGCCGCAGCATGCGTTCGCCGAGGCGGCCCTTGTAGGTGTTGATGTAGAGTTTGAACAGGCCGTTGATGACGACCAGCAAGAGGAACACAAGGCTCAGGGCAAGCAGCGTCTCCTTGCGGTCAAGCTGAAAACCGGAGAAGAACTGGACCTCGCCAATGAACGGCAGGTTATAGTGCAATCTCATGAAGGGCAGGGTCGTGCCGGGTTGCTCGAACCCCTTTCCCTGGATCGGGCCGTTGACGATCAGCTTCGGCAGGTCGAAGGACATGAAATATGGGATCATCGAAAGCAGGACGATCATCAATATCCAGATCTGCTGCTTCCGGGTGTGCGTCCAGATATAGCGGGCTAGGCTGGGTTCCATATGCGACTGTCAGTTTGGAGGATGCAGGCGGTGAAAGCACCTGCTGGCAAACGATGTATCGGCAATGTCTTCGCGGATGGACGCCGCTGGTCGGGACAGACGCAATCGGCCCCCTTCGCCACCGTGCAACGGCGAAACGGCTGGCGGCATCGTCTTATCCGCAAGTCGAACAGGCTCGCGTGAGGCAATATTGCGTTGTGTCGCCCGAAATCCCAACATAGAGGACGAATATGATGGATGTCACACAAGCACGCAATGCCGGCGGGCACGAACAAGCCTTGGATCTCGCCCGGGGAATTGCCGCCTATGTCGACCACCCTCTCGTCGCCGGGCTGGCGCGCGTCATCGCCAAGCATCCGACGGCCGACATCGCCAACGCCTTCAACCACAAGCAGGTCGCTTGCAAGATGTGGGCGCTCGACGAGCTGTTTGGAAGCTGCGGCGGCCGGTTCGGGCGTATATGGGTGCTGGGTGGATGGTACGGCGTATTGCCGGCAATGCTTTTCAACGACGCCCGTTTCGACATTGCGGCGATCGACAGCATCGACATCGATCCGGAAGTCGGGCCGGTCGCCCGGACCCTCAACCGGGAAGCCGGCGACCGCTTCCGGGCGCTGACGGAAGATATGTACGCACTCGACTATGCCGCCGGGCGGCCCGACCTAGTGGTCAATACGAGCTGCGAACACATAGCCGAGCTGGGTGCCTGGCTTGCCCTGCTTCCGCGGGGCACGAATGTGCTGCTGCAATCGAACGATTACTTCAGCGAGCCGACGCACATCAACTGCGTGGCTTCGCTTGCAGCCTTCGAAGCAATGGCGGCGCTACGGGAGATCAGGTTCTCCGGCGAACTGCCGACAAAAAAATATACGCGCTTCATGCTGATTGGAACTGTTTGAAGCGCGTTTCGCGAATCCAACGAGATGCGACCTGCGTTAGGATTTCGAGGACCAGGTTCGTTGCCGCTCGCGCAGGATTTGCGCAGAGTGACGGGCGCCTTCCAGATCGAGACGATGCGCCGCTGGCGCCGGTCCCGCAAGCGCCTGTTCGATCGCTTGCGCCAGACACTCAGGCGTCAGGTCCTTTTCCATCCGCACCGTTGCAAGGCCGAGCTCTTCGAGCATAAGGGCTCGAACCGTCTGTTCCGTTTCCCCGCCGGCTGCAAAGGGAACGAGCAGCGAGCGACAGCGCGCGCGCAGGACATCGCAGACAGTGTTGTAACCCGCCTGCGAGACCGACAGGCGGGCGCCGGTCAGCAAGCTGGCGAAATCCTCGCGAAACCGGAAGATGGACAGGCGCGGCGTCGCATCGCGTGTAATCGCGTCAAATTCGTCCTTCGGCAGGTTTGGGCCGGTGATCAGACACCATTTCCAGGCGTTGTCGGCATTCCGCGCTAATGCGATGGTGGACCGGACAAGGCTCTTTCCGGCGGCCCCGCCGCCAACCGACACCACAACGTCGAAACGCTCGGAGGCCGCGGGCGCTGGTGGCGCGGCAACGAGCCCCGTGTACGCAACCTCGGCCCTGATCGCTCCCGCCAGTGGAAATGTCTTGTCGATGGTTGCGAAAGCCGGATCGCCATGGACCATGACAAGGTCAAAATGCCTGTTAACGAGAGCGACCGTTTCCTCGTTTCGGCCCGGCTTGACGCGCTCCTGAAGGATATCACGGACTGACGTCACCAGCAGCGGTCTGGGCGACGCCGCGTCGATGGCCTCGATCAGCGGCAAGAGTTCGAAACGCATCTGCCGGCGCCCAAATGGAAACGCCTCGACAATGACGATATCAGGCCTGCAATCCCGGAATGCCTGCAGCAGCATCTCGGAACGCCGTTTCTTGAAATCATCGTCGATGGGCTTGCCCTGCAGGTCGACAAGACCGGAAAATCCTTCATCACCGGAGGTGACAGATGGCAGGGTTACAGATATTGCCCCCGATCCCGGAAACCCCGCGACCGGCGCTCCGCCAGTGACGATGGTTACGTCAAACCCGTCATCGACCAGAGCCGCCGCGACGCGGCTGGAGCGCGCGAGATGGCCGATGCCGAGCAGGTGCTGGACATAGAAGAACGCGCGCAGCCGCTTCATTCGGCGGCCCGCCACTCCCGTTCGAACAGCTCCTTGAGCTGTCCAATGCTTGCCATGTGATCGAAATTGCCGCGCACGCGCGCCTCTGCGGTGTCGCCGAGGCGGGCACGCAGCACGGGATCACGGATCAGCCGCTCCAGCGCCTGTGCCAGGGCAATTGGGTTTTCCGTCGGAACCAGCAGCCCGGTTTCATCCGGCGATAAAAGCTCCGGCACGCCGGAGATATCGGTCGACACGCAGGCAAGCCGCTGGCTGGCCGCCTCCACCAGAACATTCGGCAGACCATCGCGGTCACCATTTGCGGTGATCCTGCAGGCCAGGGCGAAGATATCGGCGCGGCGGTAGTGCTCAAGCACCTCTTCCTGCGCGAGCGCGCCTTTCCAAGAGATGCGACCATCCAGTCCGAGCTTTTGCGCCAACGCCTTGAGCCGTTCCAGTTCCTCGCCGCCGCCAATATGCTCGAAACGCCACGCTAAATCACCGGGCAAGAGGGCAAGGGCCTCCAGCAAGGTGTCGTAACCTTTCTTTGCAACGGCGCGCCCGACACTCAGAACGATAACCGGTTCGTCCGGCACCGAGCCGTCATGCTGTTTTCGTGCCTCGCCGAAAATGCCGAAGCGATCAAGGTCGAGCCCATGATAGCTCAAATGCACTGACGAGTTGCCGTCGGCGAGTTTTTTCAGACGGTCGAAGCCGGTTTTCGTGCAAGTTACCGTCCAGCGCGCCGAGGAAAGCTTGCTGGCCAGATCCCAATCCGCCGAAGTCCAGATGTCCTTGGCATGGGCCGAGCAGCTCCAGGGCAGACCAAGAAGCTGGCTGGCATAGCGCGTCACCGATGCCGGCGTGTGCGCGAAATGCGCATGCAGCCATACCGCGTCTTCGGGCCATTCGGCCGCTAGCACGAGCGCTTGCCCGAAACGGCGCGCGCGATTGCGCGTAAAGTCGCGCGGCATATCGACGGCCAGCGATCCCAGTGCACGCCAGAAGCCCGGCCGCAGCAAACAAGCAGAAAGCGAGCGAACCACGCGCAGCGGCTCTTCATGCAGATATTCCGGCAGATAATGGACGGGCGCTTTGATCTCGTCATGCACGGGGTGGCGTTTTGCGTCGGTCGGCCGCCTGAGCGCAACGAGTATCAGATCGAACCCCGCACGCTCCAGTCCGAGCAGTTCCTGCGCGATGAAGGTTTCCGACAGGCGCGGATAACCCTTCAGAACCACGACGATCTTGCGATGTTGCAACTCAGTTCATGCCTTCAATAACCGAAAGGTGAGGGCCAGCCTGCCGGTCGAGCAATTCCGCGACGATTTCGGAAATATGAGGGAGCCCTTCCAGGGTCAGATGTGGATTACTCTGGGATGGACGAGGCCGATTCGGCAGCGCCACCAGTGCATCGGCAAATCGCTGCGAGTCCTTGGCTTCCTCCGGCAAAAGCATTTCGACGAGGCCCAGTTCGGCTGCGCGCCGCGCGCGGATCAGTTGTTCCTGGCGGGGTTCGATGCGCGGCACGATGAGCGCCGGCTTGTCGAAAGATAGTATCTCGCAATAAGTATTGTAACCGCCCATCGCCACTACCGCCTTGGCGCCGGCAATCAGGTCTTCCATGCGGTTGTCGAACTCGATAATCTTGATGTAGGGGATCGTGGCCCCCTTCTTCAGCAACTTGTTGCGCTTGCGAGCCGGCATGTAAGGCCCAAGCACGATCAGCGCCTTGTGCTGCAATTTCGGATCGTGCTGATAAGCATCGATGACGTCGTGAATCAATTCGGCGCCGTCGCCGCCGCCACCGGTGGTAACCAGGATATAGTCGCCCTCTGGCCGGTGGCCGGGCAACTGGTTCCGCTGCAGGCTCCGTTGCAGGAAACCGACGAATCTCATTTTTGCCCTGACAGCCGGCGGCACATCCAAGCCGGTCAATGGATCGTAGAAATCCGGCGGGCCATAGGCCCAGACCTTGTCGTAGAACAGGCCTATCTTGCGCATCACATCCCTGCGCGCCCACTCTGCTTCGAGCAGATGCGGTGCATCCATCACCTCGCGCAGGCCAAGCACCAGCGTGGTGCCCCGCGTCTTGAGGTAGGACAGCGTGTCCTCAATCTCACCGCGCAGGCCGAGCGGTTCCTTGTCGACGATGAAGATATCCGGCCGGAAGGTCTCGGCTGTGTGGCGAATGATCGACTGACGCATCCTTAGCGTCTCATGCAGATCGATGTCCTTTTCCAACGAGGTGTATTCGCCGTTGCGCAACTTGATGACGCTGGGGATCTTCACGAAGTCGACACGGGCGCGGTAGTCGAAGGCGCCGGCGATAGTCGCACCCGAAATGATAAGCACCTGAAGCCCACGGAAATCCTCGACCAGCGAATGCGCGATAGTCCGGCAGCGCTGCAAGTGGCCGAGCCCGAACGTGTCGTGGCTGTACATGAGAATTCGAGCGTTTTCTGCGTGCTGGGTCATTCTTGAACGTCTCTTAAATTCTCGCCTTGAGACCGTGAGTGGCCCGCCGGCTTCGAAACCATCCTGGGTTTGGCCGCAATTTTCAATTTATATTGCTTCTATGGAATGCCGTTCAGATATGCTTTCTGATCGCGAGTCCGGAACTAGATGGGTGGCGGATATCGCCGCGCGGGTGTGAGCAGAGACTTCCTGTTGTATTGTGGGATGGATCGAGGAGGAAAGCGATGTCAAAAAAATCGGCAGAAATCATCCCTTTTGATTCCGATCCGGACTGGTAAAGGTGAAATTCCCCTATCTTGCCCATATAGCCAATTGCTTGATCGCATACGAAAGGGCAAGGTCGCTGGCGTCGCACGGCGCATTGTTGTAGAATTCATTCGTGCGCCATTGCACTCGCCTCGGGACCAAAGGTGCCGCCCATTATTCTCTTGACGGGCGGTCTCATTGTGATTCACCGACCAGAAATTGAGCCATCTGTCGCCAAGCTAGCCGGAATTTCAGCAAAAATCGAGTGGATGCCAGCGCGGTCGCAACACACCACCCGCTGCAGGGTGTGTGCGACACCGGTTGCTTGTCGATCGTTATGGCCCATGCCAATGCCTTATTGGAGCGGTGACGGTACTTCTTTAAACGGCTTGGGCAGGCCGTCGAACGTCGTGAGGTACAAAAATCGCCCGATTGGTCCCGATAGTTGGTGAACCCTCGAAAATTCTTTGCGGCGAATTCCCTTTAAAACCAAAAGCGTAATTTTTTGACGGCTCTGGTGTCGGTCTCTTTTGGGATTATAGGGATATTTTAATGCAATTTCAATTAGTTATAGGCTACTTGATCATGCCTTGCGGATCGAGCCGCTTGTCGGCCAGCCATTCGACGACGCGTGGCAACAGCCGGCGATTCAGGCGCGAGCCGGCACGGGATCGCGCACGGAGTGGATCACCTTGTCGGCACCGAAGCGTAGCGCCCGCTCGAGGCGAGCTTCATCGATGTCGGCCACGATGCAGCGGGCACCATGCATTTTGCCAACCTGCAGCACCGTGACGCCGACGGTTCCGGCACCCTGATCAGCAGTATCACAGAGCCACAGCCGGTGCGGTCGAGACGTTGGCGGCAATCGAAATCGGTTCGGCCAGCGCCGCCAGACTGAACGGCATGTCGGCCGGAATTGGAATGGCATTATGCGCCGGGACGGCGACGAAGTTACGGAAACCGCCGTCGCGATGGACGCCGATCACTTCGAGGTTGGCGCAGACATTGGAACGGCCGATCCGGCAGGGATAGCAGTGGCCGCACGACACCACGGGGTCGACCACCGCGCGGCCTCCTCCCACGGCAACGGCGGTCACATGGCGTCCGAGCGCGGTGACGGTGCCCGCGAACTCATGGCCGATGACGCGCGGATAGAACGGCGAACGGATTGGAGCCATGCAGGATGTGAATGTCGGAGCCACAGATGCCGGCACGGCTGACGTGAACGACCACTTCGCTGGCGCCGGGCTGTGGCATGGCGCCCGGCCGGATTTCTAGCGACTGCGGCGCGCTGACAAGAACCTCAGCATGAACACTCCAGCTAAGTATACTAGTCGACAATTGCCATGGCTAACAGATCGTCAAGTTGGTGCGCGACCAGAGGCCTCCTGATGAGGCGATCGAAGCGGAACGGGCCGGGGATAATTGGACAAGCGTTTCGGCGCTTCTCGCCTAGCGACGTCGTCGAGTCTCCGATGGGACATGCCAGACTTGTAAAACGTCCGCTAGGGCCATCCGGAAGTCGCGAAGCTGTCAGTCAGGTTCCGGCCCCATTTCCGCCGTTCTGGACCCTGCTCCCAACGTTCGTAAAACGAGGTCAGCTATGGTCGGCAGTTTGGGGTCGCGGGAGCATACGAAACGATACGGGAAGCTTTCAGATTCTGGCCCACGAAAAACTCAACAAAACCAAGGATTTTAATATGCCCTCCGGGCCCACCATTATCGTCAAACTGCTTTACAACATAGGGCGGCGCGAAAGGAATCGAACTGCCCGTTATGCGCTCGTTCGCAATTGACGACCCAAATTCAGTAGCGTTTGTTCAATCTTCGCAAATGGCAGCAATGCGCTTCAAGTCGGCCGTTCGACACTGGGTGATCTCCCGAAAGCTGACATCGCCTCTGAAGTCAACTGCGGTCGCTCCTGCGCACGCCCCATAGCACGACCGGCCGCGGGCAATTCTCCATCCGTTCGGGCGGATGCAGTCCTTCGGCGCGATAGCGGGCTAACTCTCAGCAAATATATGCGCCGTGCTTCCGGGCTGATCGAGTCTCCAGATGCGGGCTATACACGCGCGCATCTCGTCG
Source organism: Mesorhizobium sp. M7A.F.Ca.US.010.02.1.1 (assembly GCF_004023085.1). Lineage (NCBI taxonomy): Bacteria > Pseudomonadati > Pseudomonadota > Alphaproteobacteria > Hyphomicrobiales > Phyllobacteriaceae > Mesorhizobium > Mesorhizobium sp. M7A.F.Ca.US.010.02.1.1. The sequence continues at coordinate 43,550 of NZ_RZRV01000010.1, forward strand.
GCGGTGGCGCCGCCTCGGAATTCGGCGAGGCGTACAGCCTTGGCTTCCAGTTCCTGTTTCGAAAGGGTGTTGCCGGGATCTCCCTTGGGCTCGTCGACGCGGGCATTGAATTTGCGGCCATCAACGGTCGTGACGCTCACCTTGCCGACCCACTGCTTGGGATAAAGGGTGTCGACCTCGGCGTCGAGTTCCATCCGCACCTTCGCGCGGAAACGGGCGACGCGGGTGTCGGCAAGTGCATGGTGTTCGAAAGCATCGAGGTCGGCGACGCCGTGAACGGCGATCAGCCCCAAGACCGTGCCCATGGAGAACTTCGCCTGGTGGACGGTTTGCGGAGTGACCACCGCGCCCAGGACATCGATGGCTCCCTGATGGACATGGGTCACCACGTCGGTGATGTCGTCCGGACCGAGCCCTTCGCAGCGCATGAGAGACTGCAGCGCGTCGGCGGCCGGGTGAGTGTGCCGGCAGGCTGCGTGCCATTTGAAGGAGGTCTCCTCGGTTGCCCAACGGCTGCCGAGCCCGTCCGTCAGGCGGGCCGGATCGGCGTCGCTGGACATGCCGGCCGCCATGCCTCTTTTCCCTTCGAGGATCTGCTCGGCCCCCTTGAAGCCATCGCGCGCCAGATAGGCAGAAAACAGGCCGTTGGCGGCCGCTCGCGCCGTATGAAGCTGCTTGGAATCGGCGGCGTCACGCAGAAATTCCCAGAGACCTGCCGCCTGCGTACCGGCCGAGCCGACAGCATGGTTGAGCCCGGCTGCGTCCAACCCGATCAACCTGCCGACAGCCGCGGCCGCGGCGACAGCGCCGGCGGTGCCGGTGGTGTGGAATATCTCGTAGTGCGAGCGTCCGAGGAATTCTCCTACGCGGATGCCCACTTCATAGCCGGCGATGCAGGCAGTCAGGACTTCGCGGCCGGTCTTCCCCTCAGCCTCCGCAACCGCCAAAACGGCCGGAAAGATCACCGCCGCCGGGTGAAAGACCGAGCCGTTGTGAACGTCGTCTTGTTCCACGACATGGGAGGCCGCCGCATTGACCATCGCTGCGAAATAGGGGCTTGTGCGCCGCCGCGTCGGGATGATGGTACTTGGGCCGTCCGCCGGCCCCATGGCACGCGCAAAGCCGTCGATCATCTCGACCTGGTGTGCACCCTTGCCGGCCAGCGCCGAGCCGAGCCAGTCGATCATCAGTCCTTGCGCGAAATGAACGACGCGCGGCGGAATTTGCTCGAAGTCGAGTCCGGCGATGAAGGCGCAAAGTCTGGCGGTCGGCCAATCGGCGGTGTCCAGGTTCATCTACTGTTCCTCCTCCGCATGCCCTTTAGACCAAAGCGGCTCGGTGCAAGATCCGCCTGGCTCGCTCGATGACCGGCAGATCCACCATCTCGCCTTTCACCTGGACAGCTTCGCCGGACGAGGCTGCGCCGACGATGTCGCGTGCCCAGGTGATTTGGTTCTCGCTCGGGCGAAAGCCGTTGCGAATCGGCTCGATCTGCCTTGGGTGAACAGCCATCTTGCCGCCGAAGCCCATCATCATGGCGTGGCGGGCGTCATCTTCGGTAACTTCGGGATTGCTCAGGTCGGTCGTTACGCCGTCGATCGGCGCGGCACGGCCAGACGCGCGCGAACGCCAGACGATTTCGTTGCGAGCCGTAAGCAGGATCAGCTGATCATGCGCGCAACCAAGATCGAGCGAGAAGTCGACCGAGCCGAAGGCGACGGCAACGACGCCAGAGGTGGCCAATATGTCCGGCAAGTTGGCGAGACCGACGGCGCTCTCGACCAGCGCGATGACGGAAACGCTGCGTGCCATGTGCTTGGCCATATCGGCAACGTCCTCCGGACGTTCGGCCTTGGGCAGCATGATGGAGACGCCGTCGAGGCGCCGCACGGCGTCGATGTCCGCTTCGTGCCAGGGGGTTCCCGCGGCGTTGATGCGGACCACAACGGCGGATTTCAGCGTGGCCGCATTGGCGAGAATCGCATCGCGAGCGCGGTCCTTGTCGCAAGGGGCTACGGCATCCTCGAGGTCGAGAATGACCGCATCCGCGCCGCTGCTGTCGGCCTTGGCAAACCGTTCCGGCCGCGAGCCCGGCACGAAGAGCGGCACGACGGGCATGACGAAGTTCACCATTGCGCCATGGCCTTCACCGTCACATGGCCGTCGGCCGACCGTGCCTCGAGAGCCATGCCGTCCTGGCCTGGGGATGTTGCGCTCAGAAGCAGGCGCTGTGGGCCGCTCGCCGGATGGACGCCGCGGAATGAGAAGCGGCGCGGCGACGTGCCGGCAATGGCGGTGGCGAAATTCATCAGCAGCGTCGCCTGCAGCGGGCCATGGATGACGAGACCGGGATAGTGCTCGACCCCCGTGGCGTAGGGCGCGTCGTAGTGGATGCGGTGCCCGTTGAACGTCAGCGCGGAATATCGAAAGAGCAGCACGGGATCGATGTCGATCGTGCGCTCGTGCGATGCGGCCAGGGGCGAATTGGCCGGCGGGGCAGGGGGCGCAGCAGCGGCTTCGGCGCCGCGATAGACGATGGTCTGGTCCTCCTCGATGACCGGACCGGAATCGTTGGCGATGTCGTGCCGGACCGCGACGAAGGTGAGCGGGCCGGTGCGGCCCTGTTTCTCCTCTATGGCGGTCAATGTCGAGTTGCGGCGGATGCGGTCGCCAGAGCGGATCGGCGCCATGAAACGCACATCGCTGGCAGCCCACATGCGGCGTGGAAGCGACACCGGCGGCAGGAAGCCGCCTTTGGCCGGGTGCCCGTCAGGTCCGAGTTCTCGCATTTCGGCAATGTCGGGTGTCAGGCACCAGTGCAGTCCGGGCGCGGCCGCGCCCTCGGCAGTCTGCGCCGCGTGGTCCCCAAGCGTGGCGCCAAAGCTGGCCAGCAGGCGCGGGGTCACAACATCCTCGACCTCGTGCGTGCGTCCAACCCATTCCTGCAGCGTGCTTGTGTCCAGGCTCATGAGGTCCTCGTCAGGGGGCGAATTCGGACCGGATCCGGTCCGTATCGGCTCCAAGCGCGGGGACGCTGGGAACCGTTGCAAATCCCTCCGGCCGCCCTGCCGGCATCGGTACTGCGATGCGCTTGCCGTCCGGCAGTGCCACCTCCGTCCGGCGGAGGGCCTTGTGGTGCGGCAGGTCGCGCATTGCACTCACCCGGCCCCAGGCGATCTGCGCCTCGTCGAGACGGTCTATGGCCTCGTCGCAGTCGATTGCCGCGAAGATCGGTTCGATCACGGCGTCGAGCGCCGTGCGGTTGGCAACCCGCCAGGTATTGGTGGCGAAGCGTTCGTCGGCGAACAGATCCTGCCTTTGCAGCACGAGCGTGCAGAAGCGCTTCCATTCATTGTTCTGCTGGATGGACACGACCACGCTGCCATCCCGACAGGCATAGGGTCGATAGGGGTAGATCGAAGCGTGCGCCAGGCCATATCTCTGGGTCTCACGGCCCGCATATTCGTAGTGCAGCAGCGGCACGGTCATCCAATCGGCCATGGCGTCGAACATGGCAATCTCGACAATGCGACCGCGCCCAGTCTTCTGGCGCGCCAACAAGGCTTCGAGTATCGCTGCATGGGCATTCATGCCGGTGGCGATGTCGGCGGCGGAAACCCCGACCTTGCTCGGCGTGTCCGGTGTGCCGGTAACGGCGCAGATGCCGCTTTCGGCCTGCACCAGCATGTCGTAGGCGCGCATGGCCGCGTAGGGCGTGTCCTGCCCGTAGCCGACGATGTTGATGGCTATCAGCCGAGGAAACTCTTTCGCAATTGTATCGGCCGAGAGGCCGAGCCTGTCGATGGCGCCCGGCACGAGATTCTGCACGAGGACGTCGGCGCGCGCGACCATCCGGCGCAGGAGAGCCAGGTCGTGCTCGGTCTTCAGGTCGAGCACCGCGCTCTCCTTGCCGCGGTTGAGCCAGACGAAGTAAGCCGACATGCCCTCCACTGCGGAATCGTAGTGACGCGCGGTTTCGCCTTCCGGGCGCTCGATCTTCACGACGCGCGCGCCGGCGTCGGCAAGGCGGACCGTGCAAAGCGGAGCGGCGACAGCCTGCTCGATCGAAACGACAAACAGGCCCTCCAGCGGGCGGGCGCTGTCAGACATTGCGCTGCACCCCGGAACGAGCGAGCACGCCGGGCTTCAGCCGCTCGTCCTTGCCGTAATCCTCGGCGGCGTGGAAGAACAGTCGCGGCGTGCCGTCGATGTCTTCGAACCTCTTGCGGTAGGCTTCCAGGTAGCCCTTGCGGCCGTCATCACCGACACGGCCCGGCATATAGGCGACGAAGGGCGGCAGCACGTCGAAGCCGGAATAGCGCAGCAGACCATTGTGGATCGGCCACAGCACCGTGAGGATGTCGCCGTCGATGCCATCGGGCGCGTAGGTGTCGGCCGACGTGCCCGTGGTGGCGGCCACCATGGCGAGCTTCCCCCTGAACATGCCGGTGTCGTATTTGCGGCCCGGCAGATAGGCGAAACCGCGCGCGAAGACACGGTCGGCCCAACCCTTGAGGATTGCGGGCATTCCGAACCACCAGACCGGGAACTGGAACAGCACGAAGTCCGCCCGCTTCAGTTTTTCGATCTCGGTATTGATGTCGGCCGAGAGTGCGCCGGTCTCGTAGGCGGCGGTCTGCTCGCGCGACAGGCTGAAGAAGTCCGGATCGTTGCGCTCGCCTGATATGTCGCCAGGCCCGGCGACAGGATTGAAGCCCATCGCATAGAGGTCGCTGACGACGACGTCGTGGCCTGCGCGGGTCAGGGTTTCCACGGCGAGATCCTTCATGGCGCCGTTGAAGGATTTTGCTTCCGGGTGGGCATAGACGATGAGGACGTTCACGGACGACTCCTAGTAGGAACGCGGCAGTCCAAGCACGTGCTCGGAAAGGTATGACAGGATGAGGTTGGTCGAGATCGGCGCGACCTGATAGAGCCGTGTCTCGCGGAACTTGCGCTCCACATCGTACTCTTCCGCGAAACCGAACCCGCCATGCGTCTGGATGCAGACATTGGCGGCCTCGTTCGAAGCGTCGGCCGCCAGCATCTTGGCCATGTTGGCTTCGGCGCCGGGGTTCTTGCCGGCCTCGTAGAGGTTCAGCGCCTCCCGCACCATCAGTTCGGCAGCCCGCATGTTGGCGTAGGCCCGGGCGATCGGAAACTGGATGCCCTGGTTCTGGCCGATCGCCCGGCCAAACACATGCCGCTCCTTTGCGTAGGTGCTGGCCTTTTCGATGAACCATTTCGCATCGCCGATGCACTCGGCGGCAATCAGGATACGCTCGGCGTTCATGCCCGAGAGGATGTAGCGGAATCCCTTTCCCTCTTCGCCGATTAGGTTTTCGGCCGGCACGCGCAGATCGTCGAAGAAGACTTCCGTGGTGGCATGGTTCATCATGGTGCGGATCGGCCGGATGGTGAGGCCGTTGCCGACGGCTTCGCGCATGTCGACGATGAGGACGGAGAGGCCGTCGGTCTTTTTCATGCCGTCCTTCAGCGGCGTGGTCCGCGCCAGCAGCAGCATCAGATCGGAATGCTCGGCACGGCTGGTCCAGATCTTCTGGCCCTTGACCACGAAATGATCGCCGTCGAGGCGAGCAGTGGTCTTGAGCGCGCCGGTGTCGGTACCGCTGCTCGGTTCCGTGACGCCGAATGCCTGCAGGCGCAATTCTCCCGCGGCGATCTTCGGCAGGTATCGCTGCTTCTGCGCTTCCGAGCCGTGGCGAACAAGCGTGCCCATCGTGTACATCTGGGCATGGCAGGCGCCGCCATTGCAGCCGGCGCGCTGGATTTCCTCCAGCACGGCAGCGGCGGCCGAAAGCGGCAGCCCCGAGCCATCATACGCCTCCGGTATCAGGATCGAGAGCCAGCCGGCCTCCGTCAACGCCGCGACGAATTCACCGGGGTAGGTCATGTCCCTATCGAGTGCGCGCCAGTATTCTCCGGGAAAGCGCGCGCACAACCTGGCGACGGCATCCCGAATGTCCTGGTAGTGTTCCATGAGATTTATCCGGCTTTCGTCTTGCTGCGGGCCTCACTATCGCGCCTCCATGTCCTGTCAGCAATGCAGGGCGGACGTGAGCAGATATAACGGAATTCGAATGCTTATGTCGAAGGGCCGAGAAGCTGGCCGACCCAGACGGCCCTCCCGACAAGATCCTTGGCGATGTCCTCGATCGCTTGTCCGGCAAACCGCGCCAGCCGCGAGGCAGGCCGGTCCGCCGGGTAGGCAAGGATCAGGCGGCGCACGGGCACCGGATCGATCAACGGCGCGGCAGTGAGCAGCCCGGCGGTCACGTCGGCATGGATAGGAGCGAGCGGCAGGATCGTCCAGCCATGGCCGTTGCGCACCAGGTCCTTCAGCGCGGAGTATGAGTCCGCTTCGATGCCGACATCGAGCGTGATGCCGGCATCCGTGGCGCAGCGCTCGACGATGATGCGCAACCCGTGCTTGATGCTGGGCAGCAGCAGGCGCTTGCCCGCGAGCGAGGCGAACGATACGGCGCGCACGGTTGAAAAACCCGCGTCCGGCGGTCCGATCAGGAACAGGTTTTCCAGGAGCAGCGGTCGCGAGCGCAGCGAACGCGCCATGCGCGGGTCGTAGAGCACCGCAACGTCCACCTCGCCGCGGTGCATCCAGTCCAGCAGATTGCCGGTGTAGGCGCTGACAAGTCTGAGCTTGGCCTTGGGATGGGCCTTGCCGAAGGCGGCCGCCAGCGGCAGCGAAATAATGTCGGCAACGGTGGGCGGCAGGCCGATGGCCACTTCGCCGGTCAGCGGCGCATCGGCGGGCGTGGCCGTGGCGCGGATCTCGTCGATCTCGGCCATCACGCGCATGGCGTGCGCCAGCACCTCCTTGCCCTGCTCGGACAGCACCATGCCGCGACCATGGCGCAGGAAAAGGGCAAAGCCCAATTCCTCCTCAAGCATGCGCACCTGCCGGCTGAGCGCCGGCTGCGCAATGTGCAGCCGGTCGGCGGCCTTGCTGAGGCTGCCGAGTTCGGCGACGTGGATCAGGGTGCGCAGTTGCGATAACTCCATTAGCTATCGAATATCATTATATCTGATCACCAGAAAGAGCCGAAGATTGCATCGGTCAAGCGCGCTAGTCTGATGCCAGTCCAATATCTCGGAGATGCAAGGTGACGGCGAGCATACAAGCAAAACCTCCGCAAGCAGCAGCGCTTGCCGCCGCTCCGACCGTGTCTGAAAGGCAGTGGCCGGATCAGGTCTATGAGGTGCTCAAGGCTGCCGGCATCAGCCAGATGTCCTATGTGCCGGATGCCGGTCATACCACATTGATCCGCCTTTTCAGTGAGGATCCCGAAGTCGTCACCAATGTGCTGACGACGGAGGAGGAGGGCATCGCCATCGCAGCAGGCTCCTGGCTCGGTGGCAGGCGGAGCGTCGTGCTCATGCAATCCTCCGGTGTCGGTAATTGCATCAACATGCTGTCGCTTCCCGTGCAGGCGCGCTTCCCCTTGCTCGTCCTGGTGACGATGCGGGGCGAATGGGCCGAGTTCAACCCGTGGCAGGTGCCGATGGGACAGGCGACGGAGGCGTCGCTGAAGGCGATCGGGCTCAGGGTGCTGCGCGCCGAAACCGGTCCCGACCTGGTGGAGACGGTGGCGCAGGCAGCCTTGATGGCTTTCGACGCCGACCAGCAGATTGCCGTGCTGATCGGGCAGCGGCTGCTCGGCAAGAAGAAGTGGTGAGCGAGATGAATTTACCGACGATGGACCGCCGGGTTGCGGTGAAGAAGCTGCTCGACGCCCGCGATGGCGCCCTGGTCGTGACCGGTCTCGGCTCGCCGAGCTACGACGTGCATGCTGCCGGTGACCGCAACGACAACTATTATCTGTGGGGCGCCATGGGCGGTGCTGCGCTGATCGGCCTGGGGCTTGCCCAGGCCCAGCCCGACAAGCGGGTCATGGTGATCACCGGAGATGGCGAACAGCTCATGGCGTTCGGTTCGCTGGCGACGATCTCGGTGGCGCGGGCGAAAAATCTCGACCTGATCGTGCTCGACAATCAGCATTTCGGCGAGACCGGCATGCAGTCCAGCCATACCGGCAAGGGCATTGGTTTCGACAAGGTCGCGGCCGCTTGCGGTTTTTCGAAGACCGCCGAGCTGCGTACGCTGGAGGAGGTCGACACGCTCTGTGGAGAACTTCGGCGCCCGGCCGACGGTCCGCGCCTTTTCGTGCTCAAAATCACCGCCGAGAACCTGCCGCGCTCGCTGCCGCCGCGCGACGCGGTCGAGGTCAAGAACCGCTTTCGCGCCCATCTGGGCTTTGCCACCTGTTGAGGTCGATATGGCGCTGGTCAGTTTCCAGAACACGGTCGGCGGTCGGTTGCAATCGACAGCCGATACATTCGAGAGCCATGATCCGTTCACCGGCAGGCCCTGGGCGCTGATTCCGCGCGATGGACAGGCCGAGGTGGATGCCGCCGTAGCCTCCGCCAAGGCTGCTTTCCGGTCGAAGGAGTGGGCCGGGATCACGCCCACCGCGCGCGGCAAGCTGCTCGTGCGGCTGGCTGAGCTGATCGCGGAGAACGCGGATCGCATTGCCGCCATCGAGACGCGCGACAATGGCAAGCTGCTCACCGAAATGACGGCGCAGCTGCATTACATCCCGGAATGGTTCCGCTATTTCGGCGGTCTTGCCGACAAGATCGAAGGGTCGGTGCTGCCGATCGACAAGCCGGGCATGTTCGCCTTCACCCGCCACGAGCCGCTGGGCGTCATCGCGGCAATCGTGCCCTGGAACTCGCCGCTTTTGCTTCTGACATGGAAGCTCGCGCCGCTGCTGGCGGCAGGCAACACTGTCGTCATCAAACCGTCGGAACACGCCTCGGCCTCGACGCTGGAGTTCGTGAAACTGTTTGCGCGGGCAGGCTTCCCGCCCGGCGTGGTCAACACCGTTACCGGCATGCCGCTTGATGTCGGCGCGCCACTCGTCTCTCATCCCGACGTCGCCAAGATCGCCTTCACCGGTGGTGAGCCTGGCGGGATCGCGGTCTATCGGGCGGCTGCCGAGCAGCTAAAGGTCGTCACGCTGGAGCTCGGCGGCAAATCGGCCAACATCGTCTTCGACGACGCCGATATCGAGAGCGCGGTCAACGGCGCGATCTCAGGCATCTTCGCGGCCAGTGGCCAGACCTGCATCGCGGGTTCGCGGCTGCTGGTGCATCGCAAAATCCACGACCGGTTCGTGGAAGGCGTCATAACGCTGGCGGCGAGCGCTCGATTGGGCAATCCGGCGCTGCAAGAGACGCAGGTCGGGCCGATCACCACGCAAGCCCAGCGCGAGAAGGTGCTGTCCTATCTCGGCATCGCGCGCCGCGAGGGTGCGCTTTGCGTGCTGGGCGGCGGCAAGCCGGCCTCGGGTGAATTGGCCGAGGGCTGGTTCGTCGAGCCCACCATCTTCACCGGCGTGAACAACACCATGCGGATCGCGCGTGAGGAGGTGTTCGGGCCGATCCTGTCCGTCATCCCCTTTGACGACGAGGACGAGGCCTTCGCCATTGCCAATGACAGCCCCTATGGGCTGGCGGCGGGAATATGGACCAGCGACATGGGCAGGGCGCTGCGCGGCGCGGCCGCGATGGAAGCGGGGATGGTCTGGATCAATTCATACCGTGCCGTCTCCTACATGGCGCCCTTCGGCGGCTACAAGAGGAGCGGTATCGGGCGCGAAAGCGGGCAGGACGCCATCAATTCCTATCTGCAGACCAAGACGGTGTGGATAGACACCGCAGGCAAGACCGCCAATCCCTTCGTTATCCGCTAGGCTAGGCTTCGGTGGGAGAATCCCCTAGCCAAGCTCGGCCCATACTCCTTGAGACGGTGGCCGACTTACAAATGATCGAAGGATTGGACATGAGACAGGCAGGCAAGGTGGCTGTTGTCACAGGCGCAGCGCGCGGCATCGGACGCGCTTGCGCGGAACGCTTTTTGGCCGAAGGCGCGAAGCTCGTGCTCGGCGACATCAATGCCGTGGAGCTAGAAAAATGTGCCGCTGAAATCGGCACCACCGACAGCGTCCTGGCGGTCGTTACGGATGTCAGCAAGAAGGAACAGATCGATGGGCTGATTGCAGCGGCGGTGGCGAAGTTCGGCCGTGTCGACATCATGGTCAACAATGCCGGCATCGCTCCGGTCCAGGACTTTCTCGACATCACAGAGGCGGACTACGACAGGGTTCTCGCCGTCAATCTGAAGGGCGCGTTCATGGGCACCCAGGCGGCCGCCCGCCAGATGATCGCGCAGGGTGGAGGCGGCGTCATCATCAACATGTCGTCGATCAATTCGGGCCTCGCCAACCCGCGTGTCGCCACCTACGCGATCTCCAAGGGCGGCATGAACCAGGTCACCAGCACCGCGGCCGTCGCCTTCGCTCCCCATGGCATCCGTGTGGTCGGTGTCGGCCCGGGCACCATCGCCACGGACATGGTCATGGACGGGACATTCATCGATTCGGAAGAAATGAGACGGGCGGTCCTTTCGCGTACACCGCTCGGGCGCCTCGGCACGGCAGCCGAGATCGCCTCGGTCGTGGCGTTCCTGGCCAGCGACGACGCTTCCTACATCACCGGCGAGACGATCTACCCCGACGGGGGGCGCCGCGTGCTGAACTATACGGTCCCGATCAAGGAGTGAGAAGAATGGGGAGTGACGACATGGGTAATTTCGAAAAGCTGCATCACATCTGCATCGTCGTGCACGATATCGACAAGGCGCAGGCCTACTACGACTCCATCGGCATCGGGCCATGGGAGCCCTATCCGCCGCTGGCTGAATACGAAGAACTGCAGGTCCCAAGCCCCGAGGGTTTCAAGGCGATGCAATATCGGATTTGCAACTTGCCGAACGTTCAGCTGCAGCTGTGCCAGCCGAACGGCGATCCTTCACCGCAGCGAATTCATCTCGACAGCAAGGGTGAAGGTGTCTTCCATATCGGCTTCGAGGTTCGTGATGCGGACGCAGCCGAAACCAAGGCGAAAACCGACGGACTTGCCGTGCTGATGCGCGGGCGCCGGGAAAACCGCACCGGCTTCACCTACTACGACACAGCCGACAAGGCAGGCGTGATCCTGCTGACCCGGGCGACCAATCTGCCCGGCAAATGATCTTCGCGCGAAGGATTGGGGCTGGACAAGGAGACGGGGCGACTGATCAGCTGCCCCGCAATTCCTGAAGCCGGTCGACCAGGAATTTGCCGCTGGTGATGATATGCATTTCCAAAAGGCCGACGGCGCGCAGCGTATCCTTGGCTTCGCACAGGTCGATGAGCTGCCAGTGGTCGCGGTCGGACTGGGCCTGGATCTCGGTGAGCGTCACCATCATGCGCGTGTAGCGTTCCAGCTGCTGGTAGATGCGCCCGACCAGTTCGATCGTCGCCTTGCGGCCGGACGGCGCGTAGAGCGCGGCGTGGAAGTTCCAGTTGAGCTGGTTCGAGTACTCGCCGGTCTTGCCCTGCTCCTGGTGCTGCTTTGCGCGCTCGCGAGCCAGCGCGAGGTCTGCCTCCGTCATCCTTGGAATGGCCAGGGCCAGCAGCCATGTTTCGATCCGGGCTCGCAATTCGTAGAGCTCGAGGATCTCGTCCAGGGAAATGGAGGTGACGACGGCGCCCTTGTGGGAAACCAGCGTGACGAAGCCTTCCGAATGAAGCTGATGCAGCGCCTCTCGCACCGGAATTCGGCTGACGCCGAACTCGGTGGCCAGATGCTCCTGCCGCAGCTGGAAGTTGGCCTCGTATTCGCCGATCAGGATCTTCTGCCTGATGGCATCGGCGACCTGGGTCGAGATGGTTTTCTTCTGTACGAGCATGAATCAGCCTGAGGCGGCCGCCGTGTTTGTTGACTGGCGCCGTTTTGATTGAAGAAGTGGACGCATAGCACCGTTGTCACTGCGATGCCATGTCGCCCGTTTCGCTTCAGTAGACATGTTCCTCGATAGGCTGATTGCCAGCGATCCGTTCGTAGCGGAAGGCCGACAGGTCGACAGAGCGGTACTCGCCATAGGCAATGAGATCACTGACGCCCGACCCGGTCGCCGCTGCATGCATCATGCCGTGGCCGCTGAAGCCGGTGGCCAGGACAAAGTTCGACACCTCGGGATGCCGGCCGATGATGCCGCTGTGGTCGAAGGTGTTGTATTCGTAGAGCCCCGCCCAGGCGCGCAGCATGCGCAATTGTTCGAAGCCGGGCACGCGATGGGCGAGCGCCGGCCAGATCAACTCGTCGAACAAGTCGTAATCCACATCTAGGCCAAAATCGTCCGGCTCGTTCTCGCGCACCGGCGGAATACCGCACAGGAAGAGCTGACCTTCCGGCCGCAGCCAGAAGCCGCTCGTGTCGAAGACGAAGGGGCAGTTTTCGATCCTTGCCGGCGTTTCGAAGACGAAGACGCAGCGCTTGCTCGGGACAACCGGCAGCTCGGCGCCGGCCATCCTGGCAATGCCCGCGCTCCATGGTCCGGCCGCGTTGATCACCGTGCCGGCGGCAAGCCGGTCGCCATTGTCGAGCACCACTTCGCCGACCTTTTGGGGAGACGCCATGGTCAGTCCGGTCACCGTCGCGGCAAGATAGTTCACGCCCTGCGTGCGCGCCTTCCGACGGAAGGCCTGCATCAGGCCGGGGCCGTCGAACCAGCCTTCGCTGCCAAGGCCGAGCGAGCCAAGGGCGAGATCGTCCGTGTTGAGCCACGGGAAGCGTCGTGCCAGATCGACCTGCTCGATCAGTTCGGCGTCGACGCCCATGCCGCGCTGAACGCGATTCTTGGCACGCTGCGCGTCTGCCCGCTCGGGTGTCGCCAGCACGAGGTAGCCGGGCTCATGCAGGCCGATGTCGGCCAACTCGTCGCCGATGGCAAGCCGCGTCTTTACCTGGCGCAGGAAGTCGATGCTGAACTTCGACATGGCAATGTTGGGCGCCGTGCCGAACTGCTGGCGGATGGCGCTGGTCGACAAGGAAGACGAGGACGCCGTGTAGTACGGGTCCCGCTCGATCACCGCGATCCTGCCATCGAAATCCGGATTGGCTGACAGAAAGTAGGCGATCGAGCTGCCGACAACGCCACCGCCGACGATCACCACATCATAGTTTGTGCCCATACCAATCGCGTTCCCTATCTCGAATATCATCCGTGGCGACAAGGATTGGATACTTTCCCCTATCGGCCCACCACCAGAATGAGACATAACCCGGTCTTCGATGCAGAAAAAGAGGTTTGACGTGAAAAACAGAATACATTATCCAATTTGTAACAGATATCACCTGCCCGGCAACGTCGCGGCAGCCATGCCGAGGATTTCCCGTGGGCCTGATCGCTCCCCGTCTCGACGTCATCAAGCCAAGCCCCAGCATGGCGGTCACCGCGCGGGCAATCGAAATGCGCTCGGCCGGCATCGACGTCATCAGCCTGAGCGCCGGCGAACCGGATTTTCCGACGCCTCCGCACATCGTCGAGGCAGCCTACGAGGCGATGCGCAGGGGGGAGACGCGCTATACGGCGGTCGACGGCACCGCCGCGCTGAAGAAGGCGGTGGCCGGAAAATTCAGGCGCGAGAACGGCCTCGATTACAAGCCTTCGCAAATCAGTGTCGCGGGCGGCGCCAAGCAGATCATCTACAACGCCCTGCTGGCAACGCTGGCCCCCGGCGACGAGGTGGTTGTCCCAGCGCCCTATTGGGTTTCCTACACCGACATCGTCCTGCTCGGCGAAGGCAAGCCCGTGGTCGTTCCCTGCACGGAGCCGCAGGGCTTCAAACTGACACCGCAAGCCCTGCGAGCCGCGATCACCGGGCGCACCAAATGGCTGCTGCTCAACACGCCTTCCAACCCGACAGGCGCCGTCTATAGCCGCGACGAACTTGCGGGGCTGGCGGGGGTGTTGCTCGATCACCCGCATGTGCACGTTCTGACCGACGACATCTACGAGCATATCCTGTTCGATGGACGAACCTTCCATACCATCGCCGGCGTCGAGCCGAGGCTGAAGGACCGTACGCTGACAGTGAACGGGGTGTCGAAGGCCTATGCCATGACCGGCTGGCGGATCGGCTATGCCGGCGGGCCGGAACCGCTGATCCGCGCCATGGCGACCGTGCAGAGCCAAAGCACGTCGAACCCGTCATCCATCTCGCAGGCCGCGACCATTGCCGCACTGGAAGGTCCTCAGGACTTTCTTCGCCCTCGGGCGCTCGAATTCCAGGCACGGCGCGACCGCGCTTTGGATCTGCTGCGCGCGATTCCCGGTCTCACCTGCCGGACGCCCGAGGGCGCCTTCTATCTCTATCCCAATTGCTCGGCCCTGATCGGTCGTCGCCGCCCGGACGGCACTCCTATCGGCAGCGACGGCGACTTCTCGCTTTACCTGCTCGATCAGGCGCGGGTCGCGGTGGTGCAGGGCTCTGCCTACGGCTTGTCGCCGCATTTCCGCATTTCCATAGCCACGTCGATGGACCTGATCGAAAAAGCGATCGGGCGTATCGCCGAGGCTGTCGAAGCGCTGCGATAGGGCCGGTGATGGATCTCGACTTCGTCCAGAAGCTGATCGAATTTGTCTCGCGTTCGCCCATTGCCGAGTTGGAGATCGAGCGCGATGGCGTTCGTATCCGCATGTCCAGGCAGGGGGTGCTGGCGCAATCCGCGTCGCAGCCTTCGCCGCAGTCGGGGTCCGCCGCCGGCCCTGCCGTCTTCACAAATCCGGCTTCGACAGCTCCGCCCATCGCGCGGCATTCGATCCGCGCGCCGCTGACCGGCGTGTTCTACCGTTCCGGCACCGAAGGCGAACCGCCGCTCGCTTCGGTTGGCGATGTGGTCGTGGAAGGGCAGAAGGTCGGTGTCCTCGAAGCCATGAAGACGTTCAACGTCGTGGAATCCGATCGCGCTGGGCGGATCGTCCAGATCGCGTTGGACGACCATGCCGCCGTGCAGTCCGGCGATGTGCTGTTCGTTCTCGAAGATTTGGGCTAGCGGCGATGTTCGACACCGTCCTTATCGCCAACCGCGGTGAAATCGCGCTGCGCATCCTGCGCGCCTGCCGCGATCTCGGATTGAAGACGGTGGCAGCGCACTCGGAAGCCGACGCGAGCCTTCGCCATGTCGCGCTGGCGGACAGGGCGATCTGCATCGGGCCGGCTGCGGCGACGGAGAGCTATCTCAATATCGCCGAGATCATCGCGGCCGCGCAACTCACCGGCGCGGGCGCGATCCATCCGGGCTATGGTTTCCTCTCGGAAAACGCCGCCTTCGCCGAGGCCGTCGAAAATGCCGGCCTCGCCTTCATCGGGCCGTCGGCCGCGGCGATCCGCACCTTGGGCGACAAGGTCTCCGCCAAGCGCACGATGATCGCTGCCGGCGTTCCCTGCGTTGCAGGGTCGGAGGGGGCGCTGCCGCAGGACGAGCAGGCAGTGCGCGCCATTGCCGAGGCCATCGGCTATCCGGTCATCGTCAAGGCGGCGGGCGGCGGCGGCGGGCGCGGCATGCGCATCGTGCGCGAGCAGCGCGCTCTGTTGGAAGCCGTTTCGATGGCGGTGAAAGAGGCGGACCGGGCCTTCGGCAACCCGCAAGTCTATCTGGAGAAATTCCTTGAGCACCCGCGCCATATCGAGATTCAGATTCTGGCGGACAAGCATGGCAAGGCGGTGTGGTTAGGCGAGCGGGATTGCTCCATGCAGCGCCGCCACCAGAAGATCATTGAGGAGGCGCCGGCGCCCGGCATCGCCCGCGAGGCGATTGCCGAGATCGGCGAGCTGTGTGCCCACGCATGCCTAACCATCGGCTATACAGGCGCGGGCACGTTCGAATTCCTCTACGAGGACGGGCGCTTCTCTTTCATCGAGATGAACACCCGCGTGCAGGTGGAGCATCCCGTCACGGAACTTGTCACCGGCATCGATATCGTGCGCGAGCAGATCCGCATCGCCCGGGGCGAAGCCCTGTCGTTCAGCCAGGAAGACATCCGCATCCAGGGCCACGCCGTCGAATGCCGCATCAACGCTGAAGATCCCTACAGCTTTCGCCCGCATCCGGGCCGGGTCGAGCGCTGGACGCCGCCCGGCGGCCCGGGAATCCGCGTCGAATCGCATCTCTACTCCGGTTACACCGTGCCGCCGCACTACGATTCCCTGGTGGCCAAGCTGCTGGCGCATGGCGCGACGCGGGCCGAGGCGATCCGGCGCATGAGCGGCGCGCTGGGCGAGATGGAGGCTGTCGGCATCGCCACCAACGCGCCGCTCCACGGCCTCCTGATGGAGGAGCCCGGCTTTGCCGCCGGCGGCTTCGATATCCATCATCTTGAACGTCTCATTGAAGGCGGTCTGCTCCAGGGACGAGGCGGCGATGACGATTGAGGAGATCGAAAGGCTGGCCGCCTGGTGCGCAAGCGCCGGCATGGGCGAGATAGAACTGTCGGAGGCCGGCTTTTCGTTGCGCCTGCACATGCAATCCGTTGTTCCCTCGACACCCGCGGCCGAAGCCCCGAAGGCCGAAACGGTCTTCAAAGGCGTGCGCGCGCCCGGCGTCGGCGTGTTCCGTCTCGATCATCCAACGACCGGTCGGCCGGTTGCCGACCCTGGCCAGGTGGTTCGCAAGGGCGAGACGGTCGGCGTCCTGCAGGTCGGCCCATGCCTGAAGGCCGTGCTCGCGCCGGTAGACGGCGTGCTGGGCGCGGCGCTAATCGAGGACGGAGCGGTCGTCGGCTACGGCACGCCGCTCTACGAGCTGGTGTGAAGCAAAGGCGATGGTTCGAACCACTGAGGAAAGCGCCATGGCGGCCCAAGGATTGCAGGTCGATATCAATTCCGACATGGGCGAGGGTTTTGGAGCCTACAGGCTCGGCGACGATGCGGCGATCCTCGACATCGTCAGTTCCGCCAATGTCGCCTGCGGCTTTCATGCCGGCGACCCCGAGATCATGGCTGCCACCTTCTCGATGGCGCGCGACAAGGGCGTTGCCGTTGGCGCGCATCCGAGCTTCGCCGATCTGTGGGGGTTCGGACGCCGCATCATTCCGCATTCCATGGATGAGATCGAAAGGCTGGTCGCCTACCAGATCGGCGCGGCGCAGGCGCTTTCCGCCTATGCCGGCCACCCGATCCGCTATGTGAAGGCGCATGGCGCGCTAGGCAATCTTACCCAGACCGATCGTGGCGTCGCCGAAGCGGTGACGCGCGCGGTCAAGGCCGTCGATCCCGGCCTGATCTGCCTGGTCATTGCGCTCGGCTTCCAGGACAGGATCGCGCGCGACGCTGGGCTGACGGTCAGGTCCGAGATATTCGCCGACCGCGCCTATACGGAGGAAGGCTTCCTTGTTTCGCGCAAGCTGGAAGGCGCTGTCATCCACGACGCCGAGAGGGCAGCCGAACGGGTCGTCCGAATGGTCAAGCAAGGCGCCATCGAGACGCCTTCCGGGCAGATGCTGCGGACGCCGATCGATTCGATCTGCGTCCACAGCGACACGCCGGCTGCCGTCGCCATCGCCGCGCATGTCAGGAGACGGCTTGAGGCAAGCGGCGTCAGGGTCAGAGCGTTCGCGGCCTAAGCGACCGAACGGTTACGCGGCCGTGCCGAAGGGCACGGCCGCGTCCGTTTCAGAACCAGACGTCGCTGAGGCGATGCCCTCGTGGATAAGGGTCTGTCGGGTCGAGGCCGTACTGGCCGATGCTGGTAATCCAGGCCTGCCCGGCAATGGTGACCACGACAGCGTCGCGATCGCCGACGCGCGCATTGGCGATCACCCGGGAATCGAAATGGGTCCCGATGATCGACTTGTTGCGGAACAGCTCTCCCTTGGCGATCTGCCCCTTTGCCGACATCACCGCCAGCCGCCCGGTGGTGCCGGTGCCCGTAGGCGAGCGGTCGAGCCTGCCATGCAGACACACCGTGCCGTTGACGCTTTCCACGCGACCGTCGACGCGCTCGATCGGGCCTTCGAAAATCACGTTGGACACGTCTCGGATCTTCGGGTTCTCCGGATGCACGACCTCGAGCTGCTCGTTGACCGCCTTCTTGATGCGTTGGCCCATCAGTGACATCTGGTGGGCCTCGTCGGGTTTGACGGTGAAGCCGAGTGCGCGCGCATTGACATGGGCGAAAGTCATGCCGCCATAGGAGGTGTCGACGGTGATCGTGCCGAGCCCCTCGACTTCGACAGGTGTGTCGAGGTGGAACGCGAAGGCCGGTACATTGGTGAACTCCACCTGCTTCACCTTGCCGTTCTCGCAGAGACAGCGCACCTCGATCATGCCGGCCGGCGCTTCCATGCGCAGCAATGTCTCAGGCTCCTTCATCGGCACCATGCCCGTTTCCAGCGCCACTGTGGCGACGCAGATGGTGTTTGAGCCAGACATGGGCGGGTATTCCGTGCTTTCAATTATGACGTAGCCGAGATCCGCCGAGGGATCGCAAGGCGGCAGGATGATGTTGCCGTTGACGTAGGGCGCACCGCGCGGCTCGAACAAGAGCAGCCCACGAATGTCGTCCATATGCGCTTCGAGATACTCCTTCTTTTCGAACATGGTCTTGCCCGGAACGTCCTTGACGCCTCCGGTGATCACATTGCCGACTTCGCCCTCGGCATGGCAGCCGACGACCGTGAATGTTTTCGTCCAGCGCATTTTTCTCCTCCTGTGATTGGTCTTGGCCCTGGCGATACCGATTCAGACCGCGTCGAGCCCCCGTTCGAGAAAACGATCGAGTTGTTCCATTTCCTGGTGCGAGAGAACGATACCGTCGCGCTCCGAGGTCTCGCGGGCTAGGAACCGCCTTTGCGAGGGTAGGCGCGCACCCTGGCCCAAGATCGCCTCGAACAGCGCTTCAGCACGGCCCAGCGGATTGCCGGGCCGGCCGGCGGCGAAGGCTTTCGGCGAGAAAGCGATGACCAACTCTCCATGCGATGGATAGAGCGTCGTGGTGCCAAGCAGCTCGAGCGCCTCGGGGCTGGTCAAGTCGCCGATCATGATCCCGGCGAGCAGCTCGATCATCGTCGCGATGGCGGAGCCCTTGTGCCCGCCGAAGGGAAGCATGGCGCCCGCCAGGGCAGCTTCGGGATCGGTCGTTGGCCTGCCGTCCGAATCCATGGCCCAGCCTTCCGGCAGCTTCTTGCCTGCCCGGCGGTGGAGCTCGATCTCGCCGCGCGCGGCAACCGAGGTCGCGAAGTCGAAAACGTAGGGAGGCTGCTCTTCTCGCGGCCAGCCAAAGGCAAAAGGATTGGTGCCCAGCAACGGTCCGTTGCCGCCGGTCGGAGCGACTGTGGCATAGCTCGGGCACATGGCCAGGCCGGCAAGGCCTGCCTGGGTCAAGGCTTCGACCTCCACCCAAAGGGCGGAAAAATGCACCGCATCGTTGATCGCGAGCGCGGCAATACCGCAGGAGTGTGCCCGCTCGACCAGCACCGGCACGCCCAGTTCGAAGGCCGGGTTGGCGAAGCCGTGCTTCGCATCCACTTTCACAATGGCGGGAGCGTCTTGCGGCAACAGTTCGGGCACCGCGTCTGGGTTTACCTTCCCTGCCTTGATCGTTCGCAGGGCGCCTTCGATGCGATAGACACCATGCGACTTGCAGGCATCGCGTTCCGCCGCGACGATGACCCTTGTGATGGCGCTGGCCTGGATGGGGTTCAGTCCGGCCTTGCGGAAAATTGCATCGACGCGCTTATGCAAGGCATCGATGGTGAGGGCGGTATTGTTCATTTCTGGCCTTCGGGTTTGGCTGCGCGCAAACGCTGCCTTTAAAAATCCAGACCGCCGGCAAAGGCTCTTATATCCTGTGCAAGCAAAGCGGGCTGCTCGAGGGCTGCGAAATGACCACCGCGCGGCATCGCTGTCCACTGGCGGATGTCCTTGAAGACGCGCTCGACCCAACTCCTGGGCGGCATCGGCAGCTCTTTGGGGAACAAAGCCACTGCAAGCGGGACGTTGATCGCTGTGCCGGACGCGAATGCAAGCGGACGGGCGCGCGTTTCCCAATAGAGTCGCATCGACGAAGCGACGGTCCGGGTGAACCAGTAAAGCGAGATGTTGGCGAGCATGTCGTCGCGCGAAAATGCGGCGTTGGCCAGATCGCCATCGCAATCGCTCCAGTCGCGGAACTTCTCGATCATCCACGCTGCCAGTCCGACCGGCGAATCCGTCAGCCCATAGGCAAGCGTTTGCGGGCGCGTCGCTTGAATATGAGCATAGGCGCCATGAATATCCGCCCATTCGGCTTTCCGTTCCAGGAAGGCGCGTTCTTCCAAGCTTAGGTCGCCATCCGGGCCTGGATCGTGAGGAGGTGAGTATGAGCCGGGGATGAAGTTCAGATGCACCCCGGCGAGACTGTCTGGATGCGCGTGCGCCAGGCAGGTCGACACGCCGGCGCCCAGATCGCCACCTTGCGCGAGATATCGTTTGTAGCCGAGACGGCTCATCAACTCGGCCCAAAGGTCGGCGACGGTGAACAGGTTGAGACCAGGCCTGGTCGGTCGGCTTGAAAAGCCATAGCCGGGAATCGAGGGGACCACGACGTTGAAGGCGTCCTCCTGTCTTCCGCCATGCGAAAGCGGGTCGGTCAGAAGCGGGATCAACTCATGAAATTCGAAGACGCTGCCTGGCCAGCCATGGGTGAGTATGACCGTTCTGCCGGTTGCGACAGCGGCGCGCGCATGGATGAAATGGAGGGTTTCGCCGCCGATATCCGTCTGGTAGTGCGGATGGATGTTCCAGGCGGCTTCCTGCTTGCGCCAATCGAAGCCGGTGCGCCAGTGTTGCATTAGTCGGCGCAGTTGCTCGTGCTCCGTTCCCTGCGTCCAGCCTATTGCCTGCAACTGGTCCGGCTCGCGCCAGATCGAGATGCGCTTCTTCAAATCGTCGATTTCAGACTGGGCAATCTCGATGGTGAAGGGGCGAATTTTCATGGAGCCCTCTGCTCGCCGGCCATAAGGTTTCGGGCGGCGATAAAGTCGTGACTTTGCTGCCGGTTCGCGCGAAGCGCTTCTGTCGACGCTTCGATCGAGACCGGCAAGAAATGTAGGCGAGCGCCGACCGGCGCTTGCGCCAGCCGCCAGAAATCGGCTTCGATCACCGTGGCGATCTTCGGATAGCCGCCGCAGGTGTTGGCATCGGCAAGTTGGATGATCGGCTGGCCGGACGGCGGCACTTGAACGGTGCCGGGCACGATGCCGTGGGACAGCAATTCCAGCGGTGAGACGAGTGAAAGCGCCGTCCCGGACAGGCGATATCCCATGCGGTTGGCGTCGTTGGTGATGCTCCATTCGCTGTCGGTGAAGGCTGCCTGGGCCTCCAGCGTGAAGGCGTCGAACTCGGCGGCCGGCAGAACCCGCAATTCGATTGCCGAGGCAAAGCCGTCCGCCGCGCCTCGCCGCGCCTCCACCGCCGCGCCGACGCCGCCCGCGGGAAGGCGGCATTGCGCAGGGTTGAGCGCAAGCCGGTCACCGCGCGACAGGCCGCGTCCAGCGAACCCGCCGAAACCGCCTTTCACGTCCGTCGCGCGCGACCCCATGACGGGCGGCAGATCGAGCCCGCCGGCGAAGGCGATATAGGAACGAGCGCCGATGCGCGGGGCTTCGAGGACAAGGGTCTCGCCGGCGCGGATCGTCGTGGCCCACCAGGGAGGGCAGGGCCGATCGCCGACGCTGACGGCGCAATCCGCGCCGGTGACGGCGACGGCGGTGTCGATATGTACGCGCAGCCGGAACGGATGAAGCGCGACCTCGATCCCGGCAGCCGAGGGATCATTGCCTAGTATCAGATTGGCGATCGCCAGTGCCTGCTTGTCCATGGCGCCGCCATGGCTGACCCCCAGCGCCAGATGACCGGGTCGGCCGAGATCCTGGACCGTGTTCGGCAGGCCGGTGGTGAGGATCTCGATCATGCCTCGATCTCTGCAATTGCGAATCGGATCTTGTCTCCGGGCCTGAGCAGCACGGGCAATTCCGCTTCGGCGTTGAACAGCTTCACGTCGGTATGGCCGATTATGTGCCATCCGGACGGCGCGGTCATCGGCATGATACCCGCCTGCGCGCCACCAATGATGACGGCGCCCTCAGTGACTTTGAGGCGAGGCGTGCTGCGCCTTGCCCAGGCAAGCAGCGGGTCGAGACCGGACAGATAGGGAAAGCCCGGCATGGCGCCGAT
This sequence comes from Mesorhizobium sp. M7A.F.Ca.US.010.02.1.1, assembly GCF_004023085.1. NCBI lineage: Bacteria > Pseudomonadati > Pseudomonadota > Alphaproteobacteria > Hyphomicrobiales > Phyllobacteriaceae > Mesorhizobium > Mesorhizobium sp. M7A.F.Ca.US.010.02.1.1. The sequence continues at coordinate 65,692 of NZ_RZRV01000010.1, forward strand.
GGCGGCGACGGTGTAGGTGGCCGCCGCGTGGCGGCTGACGGTCTCGTCGACAGACATGCCGCAATGTGCGGCCCAGCCGGCGAGATCCTCGCCGCGCGCGCCGCCATAACTGACGGGAATGGTATGATGCGTGCCGGTCACCGCGTGGGCATCGGTGCAAGCCCAGAGCGACATCAGCTGACCCGTGACGCTGTGGGCGTCCGTAGCGAGTGGGTTAAATACCACCAGCAGGTTGTTCATGCCGGGAACGGCCTCGCGCACCCCCTTTAGGCGCAGCGCGGCATTCGCCACCGCCCAGACCAGTTCCTGGGTGGCATCGCTGAAAGCCCCCTGCACGCCATCGAGCAGCAGCGCGCCCGATCCCGCAAGACTGATGTGAGGCGTACCGACAACCATGGGGGGTCAGTCCTTCACCGGCACCGTATAGTTCAGGATCAGGCGACCGCCATCCGGATAGATGGTCTGGCCGACGATGTAGGAAGCGTCGTCGCTGGCCAGGAAGGATGCGACGCTGGCGATCTCCGAAGGTTCGCCACAGCGGCCGCTCGGCGTGCGCGACAGGATGGTCTGGCGCTGCGCTTCGCTGGCCATGACCGAACTCTTGACCATGTCGGTCAGGATGGTGCCGGGGCCGATGGCGTTGACGCGGATGTTATGCGGGATCAATCCGACGGCCATCACCGCCGTCAATTGCTTGATGCCACCCTTGGACACGGCATAGGCGACCGAATTGGGAATGGCCAGGATGGCGTTGATCGACGACATGTTGATGATCGAGCCGCCGCGTCCCTGCGCGATCATGGCCCTTGCCGCGGCCTGCCCGAGCAGGAAGGGCGCCTTGAGATTGACGCGCTGAACCAGGTCGAAGGCTTCCTCGGGGAAGTCGACGAAATCGTCCAGATGGATGATGCCGGCATTGTTGATGAGGACGTCGACACCGCCGAATCGCTCTGTGGCCTTGGCAACAACATCGGCTGCCATTTCCTGCGTGCATTCGGAGAGATCCGCCGATAGCCAGGCGGCGCGCTCGCCAAGACGTTCGGCATGCTCGCGCCCGCGATCGGCCTGCACGTCGACAAGCACGACCTTGGCGCCATCGGCATGAAAGCGCTCGGCGCAGGCAAGGCCCAGGCCCTGTGCCGCCCCGGTAACGATCACGACTTTTCCTGCGTGCTTCACAGTCAATTCCCTTTTCACAATCACGATATTCGTGGATATGTTATCCAATCTATCTTGAACTTCGACGCCGTTGCAAGCCCGGATGATGGGTGGGGCTTTGGGCATTCTTGCCCAAGGAGCGGCATTTATGAGCTGCTTTGGCTTTTTTCTGCCGACCATTGCAAGCCGGTTGACTCCACTGAATTAATTGTGATTGGATACTATATTCATAAAAGTGCCGACGACGGGGAGTGCAGACGATGGCGGATGGATCACAGGAAAGCGAACTGATCGACGCGTTCCGCGCTCTGGCGACGCCGTTGATCAGCGACAATCTCGCCCGTGTCCCCGGGGCTGTCGGGTTGCGGCCATTTCACCGGGTGGGCGGCGTCATGGCGGGGAGGGCGCTGACGGTCAGGACCCGCCCCGGCGACAACCAGTTCATCCATCGTGCGCTCGATCTGTTGCAGCCCGGAGACGTCATCGTCGTCGATGGCGGCGGGTATGAAGGACGCGCGCTGGTCGGCGAGATCATGACAAGTGTCGCGGCGTCGCGCGGCGCCGCAGGCATTGTCATCGACGGCGCCATTCGCGATGCCGGTGCCATCGGCCGCAATCCGTTTCCATGCTTCGCACGGTCGGCCATCCATCTCGGACCTTACAAGGATGGGCCGGGAGCCATCAATGTTCCCGTCTGCATAGGCGGCATGGTCGTCGGTCCCGGCGACATCGTCGTGGGTGACGAGGATGGCGTCGTGGCATTTCCAATCGAAGATGCCGCGGCTTTGCTGGCCGCCGTCAGGGCGCAAGAAGCGCGTGAGGCCGAGATCATGCAGAGCATCCGGGAGAACCGCTACCAGGGAGCCTATGCCCGGGCTGCCGGCGGCAGTCACTGATCGGCGGATCAGAGCCTGCGGGTGACAAATCGCGTGGCCGGCTAGCGATCTTGCTCAACATAACCGCTCCGCAGCTAACCGAGGGGCGAAACAATGCATTTCGGGCACGCCGCCTGGATGCGCCAACAGGGGAAATGGAGAGAATTAATGGTTGTTTCCTTCAAGAGGCTTGCCAAGAGGCTTGCTTGTGCCACCGCCCTTGCCGGGCTGGCTATGACCACGATGGCCGCGGCTGCCGACATCAAGATCGGCATTGTGGCCCCCATGACTGGCCAACTGGCCAGTGAGGGGCAGGATATGGAGAACGCCGTGAAGATGGCGATCGATGCCGTCAACGCCAAAGGCGGCGTCAACGGCGACAAGATCATCACCACTACCGCCGACGACGCCTGCGATCCGCAGCAGGCGGTGACCGCAGGCAGCAAGCTTGTCTCGGAAGGCGTGACCGCCATCGTCGGCGGCTACTGCTCGGGCGCCGTCTTGCCGACATTGAAGATCTATGGTGACGCCGGCATTCCATTCGTCATCATCGGAGCGAACTCGACCAAGCTGGTCGCCGCCAATCAGGGCAATGCCTTCCTAGCCAATTCAACCGGTGACATGCAGGCGACGACAGCCGTCGAGCTCTTCAAGAAGAACGGCTACAAGAAGATCGCGGTCGTGGACGAAGGCGATGCCTATTCGTCCGACTTGGCCAAGCTGACCGCCGAAGCCTTCAAGAGCGCAGGCGGCGAAATTGCCGCCAAGGAGACCACCACGGCCGGCGAGCAGGACTATTCGGCGGTCGTCACCAAGATCAAATCGAGCGGCGCCGACGCTGTCTTCTGGACCGCATATCATGCCGGTGGCGCCCTGCTCACCAAGCAGCTCCGGCAGGCCGGGTTCCAGGGCGGCATTGTGCTGGGCGACGGCAACAATTCACCGGAATATCTGGAGATCGCCGGGTCGGCCGGTGAGGGCGTGTACCTGTTGTCTCCCCCGACTGTCGACCTCTTGTCCGGCGCCGCCGACTTCAAGGCCAAGTACAAGGAAACCTATGGCCGCGACGCCGGCGCCTATGCGGCGCTCTCCCACGATGTGGGCGACCTGATCGTCGATGCGATCACGCGGGCCAAGTCGGCGGATCAGAAAGCGATCATCGAGGCGCTCAAGGCGAGCGACTTCAAGGGCCTTGCTGGTGAAATCAAGTTCACCGACAAGAACACGCTCCAGACCTCGAATTTCCGCCCGGTGATCGCCAAGGGCGGCAAGTGGGTAGCCGAATAAAGGCCAACCGGATTGACGCCGAGGCAGGCCTTGTGGCGGCCTCGGCGTCACCGCCGATTGTCTGGTGTGCCGACGCTGCGCTCAGACAAGACTTTTTCAATTCTGCCCTGGAGCATCAATGACGCTCGACCTGCTTATTCAGCAACTGGTGAACGGTCTTATCGTCGGCTCGTTCTATGCCCTGATCGCGCTTGGCTACAGCATGGTCTTCGGCGTCATCAAGCTCCTGAATTTCGCCCATGGCGACATCTACATGAACGGCGCCTTCGTCGGCCTCATCGTGTTCTCCTTCGTCGGCATATGGGTCGGCAATGGCTGGCTGGGCGTGGTCTGCGCCCTGCTTGTGTCGATGCTGGCTGTCGGCTTGCTCGGCGTCATCATCGAACGCTTCGCCTACAGGCCGATGCGCAATGCGCCGCGCCTCTCCATCCTCATCACGGCGCTCGGCGCGTCGATGGTGCTGAACGGCACGGCACTCGCCCTGACAGGCGGGCGGCATTACGCCTTCAACACGGACCTCGGTTTTGCCGGCGTGGATATTTCCACCGTTCACATCACCTACACGCAGATGGTGCTGGTGGCCGCCTCCATCGCTCTTATGGCCGGCATGCAGGCCTTTGTCTCACGCACCATGTACGGCAAGGCGATGCGCGCCGTGTCCATCGACATGGGGGCGAGCCGCCTGATGGGCATCGATGTCGACCGGGTGATCGCCTTGACCTTCTTCATGGGCTCGGCGCTCGCTGCCGGCGGCGGGGTCATGGCCGGCGCCTATTATGGCAGTGTCCATTTCTTCATGGGCTTCATCATGGGGCTCAAGGCCTTCACCGCCGCGGTCATAGGTGGGATCGGCAGCGTGCCGGGCGCCATGCTCGGCGGATTGCTGCTCGGCCTGCTCGAAGCTTTCGGTTCGTCCTTGCCCTTCGTCGGCTCGGAGTGGCGTGACGTCTTCGTGTTCGGGACCCTGATCCTGTTCCTTGTGTTCAAGCCGACCGGCCTTCTTGGACGCTCTGTCGTGGAGCGGGTGTGATGACCGACGAAGTGAGAACCATGCCGACCGCCGGGCAACCGCAATTGATGCGCTGGTCCGTCGTGCTGCCCGGCCTGGCGGCGCTCACCTGCGCGCTGGTGTTGCCGCAATTCGCCAACGCCTATGTGACGGAGGTGGCAACCACGGCGCTGCTCTATGTCGTTCTGTGCCTCGGCCTCAACGTTGTCGTCGGCTATGCAGGCCTGCTCGATCTCGGCTACGCCGCCTTCTTCGCGGTCGGCGCCTACACATCAGGCATCCTGACCGCGGAATTCGGGTTCAATTTCTGGCTTACCATCCCGGTCGCCATGGTCGCCGCCTGCGTGGCCGGCATCATCATCGGGGCTCCGACATTGAGATTGCGCAGCGACTATCTGGCGATCGTGACGCTGGGCTTCGGCGAAATCGTGCGCATCATCGCCCGCAACCTCGACATCACCGGTGGCGCGAGCGGACTCATCGGCATCGAGCGCCCGGAGATATTCGGCTTCAGGCTGATGCAGGTGCAGCACTTCTACTATGCGTTCCTGGTGCTTGCGCTTCTCACCGCCTTCGTCTGTCTGAGCGTCGAGCGATCGCGAATGGGACGAGCCTGGTTCTACGTTCGCTACGATGAGGACGCCGCCGCTGGCATCGGCATCAACCGTGTCACGGCCAAGCTGCAAGCCTATATGATGGGCGCTGTGATCGCTTCCGTGGCCGGATGCTTCTACGCAGCCAAGATGACGGCCATCTCGCCGGAGAGTTTCACCTTCAACCAATCGCTGCTCATCCTTCTCGGCGTCGTCCTGGGCGGCATGGGCCGCATTCCCGGCGTCGTCCTTGGTGCTGTTCTCGTGGCCCTGCTTCCGGAGGTGCTGCGCGGCGCGGGAACCTATCGTCCCCTGGTGACCGCGGTTGCGCTGCTGGCAATCATGCTCTTCAGGCCGAACGGGCTGTGGCCGGACAAGCGAGTTTGACCATGGCGCTGCTGGAAGTCCGCGACCTGCGTCTCAGTTTCGGAGGACTGAAAGTCCTTCACGACATTTCGTTCTCGGTTGAGAAAGGCGCCATCAACAGTCTTATCGGGCCGAACGGGGCCGGCAAGACATCACTCTTCAATTGCCTGACCGGCTTCTACAAGCCGAAGGGCGGCTCGATCAGTCTGGGCGGCCGGCCAATCACCGGCTTGCCGCCGCATCGCATCACCGCGCTCGGCCTCGCCCGCACGTTCCAGAACATCCGGCTGTTCCAGGAAATGACCGTTCTGGAAAACGCCATGTCCGGCCAGCATTGCCGCAGCCGCCACGGCATCATGTCGGCGATCCTGCACTTGCCGGCACAGCGGCGCGAGGAGGAGACGATCCGCGCGGCTGGCATGCGCTGGCTCGATTTTGTCGGCATCGAGCAGCATGCGCATCGCCGTGCCGGTGGTCTTTCCTATGGCGATCAACGGCGGCTCGAACTCGCAAGAGCCCTGGCGTCGGCGCCCGAACTCATCCTGCTGGACGAGCCCGCCGCCGGCCTGAACGAGCGCGAGAAGCTGGACCTTGTTCACCTGATCCGCCGCATCCGTGACGAAACCGGTGTCACCGTCCTGCTGATCGAGCACGATATGGGCCTGGTCATGCAGGTGTCGGAGAAGATCGTGGTGTTCGACTATGGGCAGAAGATCGCCGACGGACCGCCGGAGGCCGTGCGAAAAGACCCCAGGGTCATCGAAGCCTATCTCGGTACGGAGGACTGATGGACGCCGAAATCGTTCTTTCCGCGGACCGCATCGTCGCACGCTATGACGGCATCGAAGCCCTTCATGGTGTCAGCCTTTCGGTCAAGCGCGGCCAGATCGTCGCCCTGCTTGGCGCGAATGGTGCGGGCAAGAGCACCACCCTGCGCACGCTGTCCGGCCTTGTTGCCGCATCCTCCGGATGTGTTCGCTTCCTGGGCGAGGACATAACCAAAGTCCCTGCCCATCGCCTGCCGCATCGCGGGCTCGTCCACGTCCCGGAGGGAAGGCGTATTTTCGGCGACATGACGATCAGGGAGAACCTCGACCTGGGCTCGTTCACGCTTGCCGACGACGTCGAGCGCCGGCGGCGGCTGGATCATGTTTTTGAGCTCTTCCCCATCCTGGCGCGCAGACAGAATGGCGATGCAAGGAACCTCTCGGGAGGCGAGCAGCAGATGCTGGCGATCGGCAGAGCCCTCATGGCCGCGCCCAAGGTGCTGTTGCTCGATGAGCCTTCCATGGGTCTGGCGCCGCAACTGATCAAGGAAGTCATGAACATCGTGCAGCGCCTCAATCGTGAAGGCGTGACCATTCTGCTTGTGGAGCAGAATAGCAAAGTCGCCTTGAAATTCGCCGACTACGGCTACGTTCTCAAGGCCGGACGCGTTGTTCTTGAGGGACCAGGCAGCGATCTCGCGAGCAATGAAGCGGTTATCAGCGCCTATTTAGGTGGCGTCGCTGCTTAGCTGGCAAAGCTGCCAACGCCCGGATTTTACAGAATGAGGCCGCCGCTCCAGTCCATGATTTGCCCGCCTTGCAGGAGTGGGATCAGCCACAACGAGTTGATTCTGTAGAAACGTTGACCTTCCGGGCCTACCATCCAGTCTGTGTTCCGACCCCGGGGACATAGCTGACAAAACCTCGAGGGACGCACGGAAACCAGCGGATTGCCGCAACCGCGACGGCGATCCCATAATGGCTCAGGAGTGATTGTTCATCCGCTCGAACAAAGCTTCGCCCATCCGGCGCGTATGGGCCAAAATGCCGACAAGCACCTCGTCCTTGTCCGCTTCGAATGCGCAGCGCCTCGGTGGCGAATTCGTCCGGACTGACCATCATACGGTTGGCTGTTCCTCCGCTGCGGGTGCTGCCAACGAGACCGGTATCGACAATTGGCGGAGCCATCTCCACCACCCGAATTCCGCTCGACCTCAATTGATGACGCAGACTGAGCGTAAAGGAATGGATCGCGGCCTGTGAGAGCAAGACAAGCGCCTTGCTGTCGAGTTCCAGGAACATCCGTCGTTGATTTGCGTTTGCTCTCCGAGGTTAGACGTTTTCAAACCGAAGGAGAACGGTGTCATGGACTGGAACCGCGTGGAAGGAAACTGGAAACAGGTGAAAGGCAAGGTCAAGGAGCAGTGGGGTAAACTCACGGATGATGACCTTGACCGCATCGCCGGCAAGCGCGATCAACTCGAAGGCAAGATCCAGGAGCGTTACGGCCTCGAAAAGGACCGTGTGCGGCGCGATATCGATGACTGGTACGGTCGGCAGGGCTGGTAGGCGTGTGAGCCCCGGCTGCGGCCAACTCCAAGACGCGGCCCGGGTGCCAATTCGGCAGGTCCGGGCCATGCAGGCGCCGAGCCTTATCGTCAGTTGAATTTTGCAGCAAGGATTTCGTACTGTGTCAGAAGATATCTCTCGCAAGCAAGAGCAACGGGGGACAAGAAGGATTGTCATGTGGGCGGTCGCAGTTATCGCTGTGATTTTCCTTGTTCTGCTTGCTACATTCGTGTTCGGCCCGTCGGTGTGATTTTCGTTGCGATGATTGAGCTGTTTCCTGCACGATCCAGGGATGATTGAGGGCGCTTGCAGCAACCACCATCGAGCGACGATGTGTTTGGCGAGGATATGCGGCTGGCGCTGCTTCCGCGGCCGGACGGCGCAACAAGCGGCGCTTATACCGACTGCCGTCGCGCGGCTAACAGTCTGCGGTAGCCTGAAACCGTTTCACAGGAATTTCGCTGAACACGATTTCGCCGGGAACTATCAGCAAAGGATTGGTTTGGTGGCGGTACACAACCAGGAGATCCACCATGATTGTCAAACTTCTCTCCACCGCTGTGCTCGCGCTCACATTGGCCACATCGGCAATGGCGCAGTCGAACGGTTCAAGCTCCAACAGCGGTTCGGGCACGACGCCCGGAACCACGAATGATGCCAATGGTACCGCCGGTTCCGGTTCCGGTACTTCGACAACCCCCGTTGACCCGAACGCAACAAATTCGACAACCACCCCGAACGGCATGAGCGACCGCTGCAAGGACGCCGCGGGCAATGATACCGACACAAACACCGCCTCCGGCACGACAACGTCGAATGTGCAGAACTGCAACAAATAGATTGGTGCCTCGGAGCGCTGCCGGACATTGCTCCTTTCCCTGGGGCTGCGATCGGGCCGCGTTTTGCGACTGCGATGGCATGCGCGGATGAGCCGACAACCCGTCAGGCTGATGCCATCCGCGCTGCCCTGGGTGGCAGGCGTATCCGCGGCAATCGTCATTATTCCGGTAGTTTGCGCCGTCAACTTGGTCCGCGGCGACAATCTCCGGGAAACCACCATTGCACAGGCCATCGGTGGCGACCCTGACCGGGCCGTCCCGGCAATGATCCGCCACGGCTGTGGCGGATGTCACGAAATCCCGGGGGTACCCGGCGCCCATGGCACCGTCGGTCCGTCCCTGCAAGGCGTCGTCGAAAGAGGATATATCGGGGCGTCGCGAGCCACCCCGGATGCGATGATGCGCTGGATCAGCAGGGCGCGGGATGTAGACCCGAAGGCGGCCATGCCCAATACAAATCTGTCGCTTCAAGAGGCGCGCGACATTACCGCCTATCTCTATGCGCGAACATGAGGCGCGCTGAAGTCGCCCCACGGCGCAGGCGTCTTGCCAGCAAAAGCAGCAGGCCAGCATCAACACGGCGGCGTCCGCTCCGTCGCTACAGTCGGCTGGCGCCGGCAACATACAGCAAAAGGATTGCCGCCAGTGGCAATGTGATGGGGAGCGCCAGAGTCCAACCGGCCTGCGGAGCGCCGTTACCGTAGCAGATGGAGGTCGAAAAAAGCGCGTCGAAGCTCATGATCCGCATCCGTCACCCGGAAGAGCACCAGTTCATCTGGAAAGATCCAGAATGAAGCCAAGGAGGCGCGCTGTTCCCACCTCCTTGCGCCGCCTCTAGGCGTCCATCATCGATTTCGCCGGCTCCCGGGCGATATTTTCTTCTATGCGTTCGTGTCCCGGTGTTCGCGGCAGGGCCTGGCGGAAGTTCTTGGCATAGTCTGCCGGCATTTTGGGCGGCATCAGCGGCTCATAGGCATCGACCAGCGCTTCGATCACGACAGGGCCTTCCGTGGCGAAAGCCTGGTCGAGAACCGTCTCGATCTGATCGGTCCGCTCGATGCGAAAACCCTTGGCGCCCATTGCTTCCGCCGCCATGGCAAAATCGATCGGCTGCAATTCGCAGCCGAATTGCGGATTCCCCAGAAACATCATCTGCTCCCAGGCGATCTGATTGAGCATGTTGTTCTTGATCACCAGAACCTTCAGCGGGATCTTGTAGCGCACCGCCGTCGAGAATTCGCCGAGCTGCATGGCAAAGCCGCCATCGCCGACGATGGCGGCAATCGGGCGACCGGGGAATGCTATGCCGGCAGCGATGGCGTAGGCGAGACCGCAAGCCATCGACGCCAGCGATCCGGACACCCCAAATGCCTGGCCGCTGCGAAGATCGACATGGCGGGCGGCCAGTTCCGTGTTCTGACCGGAATCCGTGGCCAGCACCGTGTCGTCGGCCAACCGTTGTCCGAACGCCCGGGCAATCGCCTGTGGCTTCAAGGGTTGCGCCTGCATGTCTTCCGACTGCCGCATCATCTCGCGCCATTTTCTCATGGTCTCCTGGGAACGGTGCAGGAACTCATCGGAGGGCTTCTGCGTCAGACGTTGGTTGAGCGCGCGCAATGTCTCGGCCGCGTCGCCGACAAGGCCGGCTTCGACTGGAAAGCGCAAGCCGATCCGCTGCGCATCGCAGTCGATCTGGACGCCACGGGCCTGCCCGGGCTGCGGGTAGTATTCGATATAGGGAAAGGTCGAACCGACAATCAGCACCGCGTCACAGCTCTCCATCGCCTCTTGCGAAGCCAGGGTTCCAAGAATGCCGATCCCGCCGGTGGTGTAGGGATGGTCGTCCGGCAGCACCGCCTTGCCCAGCAAGGCCTTCGCGACAGGCGCCTGCAGCAGGCGCGCCGTGTGTTCGAGTTCGGCGGCCGCGCCGATGGCGCCGCGTCCGGCCAGGATCGCAACCCGCGAAGCGTCATTGAGAATGTCGGCGGCTTTGTCGAGCTCAACGTCCAGCGGTACGCTGTGAGCGGCGAACATATCCTGCGGCGTGTGCGCCGGGCGATTGCGCTTGGAGCGCTTCGACGGATCGCGCTCCTGCTCCTGGATGTCGCTGGCAATCGAAAGATGTGCGACGCCCTTGCGCGCCAGCGCGGTTCGGCAGGCAAGGCTGGCGACGTTTTCCATATGCGCGGCATCGGCAACATGGGCGTTATAAACGGAGACATCATTGAACACGCGCGTCAGATCGACATCCTGTTGCGTGAACGTCTCGATCAGATCGTGGAACTGCATGCCCGTAATCGCCAGCACCGGAGCCTGGTCGAGCTTGGCGTCATAGAGGCCGGTCAGAAGATGTGTTCCGCCGGGACCGGACGTCGCAAGGCACACGCCCAGCTTACCTGTCCACTTGGCATACGCACATGCCATGAAGGCAGCCGATTCTTCATGCCGGACCTGAACGAAGGCAATCTTGTCGCGCCGCGTCCGCAACGCTTCCATGACGCCGTTTATGCCGTCTCCCGGCAAGCCGAACACCACCTCCACGTCCCAGGCGACGAGCGTATCGATGAGAATTTCTGCTGCATTTGGCATGTCAGGGTAGCTCCGGCGGATGGTGTCCGAACCGGTGAATCCCGAGTTGGTTCCTTCGTCACAATAAATCGTGACAGGTTTCTGGAAGCGATCTCCCCGGAGCGGTCTATTCGATCTGCTCGAACGTGCATTGCCGTGGCGCCTTGTCGGGGCGCCAGCGCAGCAGTTTGGTGCCGTGGCGAAACCGATTGCCGGTAACGTGGTCGAAGCGGACCTCCACCACCAGTTCAGGTTCCAAGGGTTCCCATTGTCCGCTGCGCTCCGTGCTCCAGCGGCTCGGGCCGCCGGGCGCCTTGCCGGTGAATCCGGGCTCTGACCGCAGCCCTTCCAGCCGCCGCGTGAGCGCTCCTCTGTCGGTCCTGGCGATGGTCGACGTGAAGCCGACGTGATCGAGCTTGCCGTCGTCATTGTAGAGGCCGAGGAGCAGCGAGCCGACCTCACGACTGTCCGCGAGATAGCGGAAACCGCCGACAACGCAATCGGCGGTGCGCCTCGGCTTTACCTTCACCATCGCACGTTCGCCGCACAGATAATGCTCATCGAGCACTTTGGCCACGATGCCGTCGGTCGATGCATGGCCGGAGCCGTTTAGCCATCGAGCCGCCGTGGCTGCATCATAAGCGCACTTCGACAGGCGAAGATCTGGACTGTTCGAGGAGGTCGCGAAGTCCTCGATCGCTCGCCGCCTTTCGACAAGTGGCTTGCCCGTGATGACCTCGCCGCCCGGCCTGGCAAGCATGTCGAAGAGGATCAGACTGGCAGGCGTCTGCGAACTCAGTTTGCGGATTCTGCTTTGTGCTGGGTGAAGGCGCATCTGCAGCGCTTCGAAGGAAAGCTCACCGTCAACCTCAATGACAATCTCGCCGTCGATGACGAAGTGCCCGCGCTTGAGGTCACGCAAAATCTCCGTGATTTCTGGAAAATAGCGGCCGAGCGGCTTGCCGGATTTGGCGCGCAGGTCAACGGCGTTGTCGCTCTTGAAAGCCAGGCAGCGAAATCCGTCCCATTTGGGCTCGTACTGCCAGCGGTTCCCGTCCCTGGGGATTTCATCGGCAAGCCTGGCCTCCATCGGAGGAGTGTCCAGCGGGAGCGGGAAGGCGTTTATCGGTTCATGCACGGGTCAGGCCTCCAAAACCGGTTCAGGAACGGCTCCGGCTTTTCAACTTCCAGGACTGGCACCGCGTTCCATCTGACGGTTCTGCCTGGTTCTTCGCGATGGGACATTTTAATTTGCCGCGGAACCCGGATGACGGCTGGTCGCTTTGATGTCATCGGCAACGCGAGCGGAGATGTCCCATCGATCCCTCATTGTGGATAGCTTTTGTCGGAACCGTCATTCTGATGCAGATGCCGCCAGGCCCCGACAGCATGCTGGTGATGGCACGCGGCATCGGGCAGGGGCGCGACGTGGCGCTGTTCACGGTGCTCGGCATGACGCTGGGCGCCGGACTTGTGCAGCTTCCGCTGATTGCATTCGGCCTGTCCTCGCTTGTCCACGCCTCGCCCCTGGCGTTCAATCTGCTTCGATGGGCCGGGGCGGCCTACATCGTCTGGCTGGGTGTCCGGCTGCTGCTTTCATCCTCGGCAACCATTCCCACGGGTGACCTCAAGGCCCTGCGGCCGCTCGCCGCCGCCCGGGAAGGAATGATCGCCAATCTGAGCAATCCCTGGCCTTTGATGTTCATGGTTGCGTTCCTGCCGCAATTTGTCGATCCGCATAGGGGCTCCGTCACGTTGCAGCTGGTGCTGCTTGGCGCAACACAGAAGATAACCGGTGTGCTGGTGCTGGGAGCCTACGCCTTGGCATCGGGCGCGGCCGGCGCATGGGTCATGCGGCACCCTCGCGCAAGGCTTTGGCAGCAGCGGCTCGCCGGCTGTCTCATCATCGGCCTCGGCGTGCGGATGGTGATCGGCGGCGGTACGAGCCGCTGACGAAGCGGATGAACAGCCGGGCCCCACACTCGACTTTGGCGCCGCTGGACATTCCTTCAAAGAAGTCGCCTGAATGACAGGCTTCGAGACAAGCATTCTCTTCTTCAGGGGACGGAGCATTCGCTTGGATGTTCGGCTCCGCCGAAAGAACCCGCATGGGATGAAACGCCGTCGCGGGCCGGGACTGTGTCCAGGAACAAAAAGCCTGACCAGAGGTTCGAACTTGATCTCAATGCAGCTTGAAACGGCTGCTTCATCGGCATCCGATTGGAATGTTCGTCATGATTTCTTGCGTGGCCCCGGTAAAGACGCGCTTCAATGAACAAGCCACCTGAAGAGGGCCAAAGGGCAAGCGAGCAAAAAAAAGGTGGCGTCGTTCGGGCTCTCGGGCTTGGTTTGATCACCGGCGCGGCCGATGACGACTGCTCGGCCATCGGTACCTACGCGAGCGCCGGAGCCCGGTTCGGCCCCGACCTGCTGTGGACGGCACCTGTCACGCTGCCGATGATGTATCTCGTCGTCTACCTTTCATCCAAACTTGGCCAGGTTTCGGGTCGCGGGCTCTTCAAGGTCATATCGGACTTCTATCCGCGTTGGCTGCTATGGTCTGTGCTGGTGGGCGTACTGATTGGCAACACGATCGAGGCAGCCGCCGACCTTGGCGCCATGTCGGCGGCCATCGTGCTGTTCGTTCCTCTGCCTGCTCCCTTGGTCGTCATTGTCGTTGCGGTCGTCATTTTTGCCCTGCAGGTGTTCGGATCGTATAAATTGATCCGAAATGTGTTCCGGTGGCTGGCTCTGGCTCTGCTTGCCTATGTGGTCTCCGCGGTGCTTGCCAAACCGGATGCCGCCTCCGTTCTGCGTGGCACGCTATTGCCAAAAATCGAGTTCAGCCGCGAATACCTGTCCATCCTCGTCGCCATCGTCGGGACCACGCTCTCCGCATACCTTTACACGTGGCAGTCCAATCAGGAGGTGGAGGAGGAGATCGCCAAGGGTCGAACGAGCCTCGAAGAGCGCAAAGGCGCCACCGAGGGCGAGCTGCGCCGATCCCGCCGCGATATCCTAATCGGCATGACGTTTTCCAATCTGATCATGTATTTCATCATCCTTTCGACAGGGTCGACGCTCTACAAGGCCGGGCAGACGCAGATCGAGACAGCGGCACAGGCGGCCGAAGCGCTGCGGCCGCTTGCCGGCGACGCTGCCGGCATTCTCTTTGCGGCCGGTATAATTGGCGTCGGCTTTCTGGCCGTGCCGATCATGACCGCTGGCGCCGCTTTCGATTTCGCTCAGGCGATGGGATGGAAGAATAGCTTGCATGCCAAACCCCGGCAGGCTCCCAAATTCTACATCGTGATCGGGGTCATAACGCTGGTGGCGGTGGGCCTCAATTTCTTCGGCTTCAACCCGATGAAAGCTCTGGTCTGGTCCGGCATCGTGCAAGGATTTTCAACGCCGCCGCTGCTGCTTCTCCTTCTCATCATGACCAACAACCGCAAGATCATGGGTGACAAGGTCAACAGCACAAGCACGAACATCCTGGGTGGGGTGACGATCCTGGCGATTCTTGCGGCGTCGGCGGGGTTGGTAGCAAGCTGGTTCCTGTAGCTCGCCGGGTGGGAAGGATGTTCAGGCATGGTGGAACATCGGCGGTCAAATGTCGTTGAGACGTTTGTGGGAGAAATGAGGTTGTCCATGTCAAAGTTGCAGGCCGCCACTCCGGATCGTTTAAGGCAACTCAGGCTTGAAGCTTCAGCACATTTCGCTCCGTTGATGCTGAACGAGGCCCTGTTGCGCCTTTCCCATGCCTGCGGAGCCGACAGCCTCGACCGCTTCGAGAAAGCCATGGTTGATCAAATCGAGGCAGCAAAGGACGATCGGGCCGATTTCGAATCGATCAAGGAATTCGCGATCGAGCAGCTTTACGCCCTGGTCCGGAACGCCAACGATTCGCCAAAAAAGAAACAGGCACTTGAGAAGATAGACACGCGCAGAACGCCCGGCCGTTCCGAAGAACCACAGACGCTCGAGGACCAACTGCAGGCGGGGTTGGAGGATTCCTTTCCGGCGAGCGATCCGCCCTCGGTGGTGTCCACGACCATTTCAGGCGGAGCAAAGAAGCTGGTCGGGACCGACGAGGTCCTGGAAAAGCAGCGGCAACAAGCGTCCAGCAAGGAAGGCCGCTCGTAGATCGCGGTGGCGGCTGGTGTGGCGGCAACCAAGGCCTGCGGACACGCCAACGGAACAGCTGGCGCCATCGCATCAAAGCTTGACAGCCGCCTCCCGCGCCCAGAGCCGCAGTTTGCGGCATGACTGCACAAACGCAGTTACCGAAGCTGCCGAATCCAGCCGCGTCAACCCCTCATCGGCATCGGGAGCGACGCCTGCTTTGATCAGGAGCGGCTCGGCCCCTGTGGTGAAGCCGATGAACTTGCAGTGCGCAAACGCATCAGACACGAAATCCTTCGCAGCGGCCTCCTTGACCAGCAACTCGGCGCCCGCCTCGGAGAGGAGCAGCACCACCGCGTCGAACAATACGGATGGACCGCCGTCGATCATGTGCCTTGCCTCGATGTGAGTGCCGTCGGCGGTTTCGACGCCGCCCACCTTGGGCGCAACCACCTCCATCACCGCGCCTTCCGCTTCGATGGCGGAACGAAGTTCCTCGAACAGCGCGACATCGGCTCCATCGCTAAGCATGACACCGACTTTGCGGCCTTCAAAACTATCAGGCCCATTTTGAATGATGCTGAGCGCCGGCGACGGCAGCAAGTCATCACGCGGCGTAACGGCGGCTTCGGCAGGTTCGGGCAGGTCACGGATGCCGAGCTTGTCGGCGACCGTGGTCGCCAGCGTTTCATCGATGTTCAACAAATGCGAAACCATGCGCTCGCGGATCGCCGGTGCCTGGACCTTGCTCAGTTCAAATGTCAGCGCCATCGCGATGTGACGCTGCTCCGGTGGTGTCTGGCTGTTGAAGAATTGCCGGGCCTGGCTGTAGTGATCGGCGAAGCTCTCCGCGCGCAGACGTACTTTCTGCCCTTCTTCGGCATCGGCGAAAGAACGGAAGCCACGCTGCGGATCCTCGCGCGGTCCCAGTCCCCATGAGTTCGGCTCATAATTGGCGCGACCGGCCGGGTTGCGCATGGCCATGTGCCCGTCCTGTTGAAAATGGGCGAACGGGCATTTCGGCGCGTTGATCGGCAGATGGGTAAAGTTCGGGCTGCCCAGCCGTTTCAATTGGGTATCGAGATAAGAGAAGTTGCGGCCTTGCAGAAGCGGATCGTTGGAAAAATCGATTCCGGGCGGCACATTCTGCGTCATGAACGCCACCTGCTCGGTCTCGGCGAAGAAATTATCCGGCATCCGGTCGAGCACCAGCCGACCGACGGGAATTGGTTCGAGGACCTCTTCGGGAATGATCTTCGTTGCATCCAGGATATCGAAGTCGAAACTGTCGGCAAACGCCTGATCGAACAGTTGCACCGTCAACTCCCATTCCGGGAAATTGCCGGCCTGTATGGCCTCCCACAGATCGCGGCGATGGAAGTCGGGATCGGCGCCATTGATCTTGACCGCCTCGTTCCAGACCACCGATTGCATGCCGAGCTTGGGTTTCCAGATGAACTTGACGAAGGTGGATTCGTCCTTCGCGTTGACGAGGCGGAACGTGTGCACACCAAAGCCTTGCATGAAGCGGAAGGAACGCGGGATCGCGCGATCCGACATGATCCACATCACCATGTGCATCGATTCCGGCATCAGGCTGATGAAGTCCCAGAAATTGTCGTGCGCCGTCTGTGCCTGCGGAAAGGCGCGGTCGGGCTCCTGTTTGGCGGCGTGGATCAGATCGGGAAACTTGATGGCGTCCTGGATGAAGAAGACCGGGATGTTGTTGCCGACCAGGTCCCAATTGCCTTCCTTGGTGTAGAGCTTGACCGCGAAGCCGCGCACGTCGCGGGCGAGATCGAACGAGCCCTTGTTGCCGGCAACCGTCGAGAAACGAACGAATGCCGGCGTCTTTTCACCAACTCGCTGGAAAATGTCGGCACGTGTGTATTTGGAAAGTGACTCGTAGGTCTCGAAAAAACCATGCGCACCGTAGCCGCGGGCATGAACGACCCTTTCCGGGATGCGTTCGTGGTCGAAGTGGAAAATCTTCTCGCGAAAGTGAAAGTCCTCGATCAGCGATGGTCCGCGCTCACCGATCCGCAATGTGTTTTGGTCGTCGGAGACAGGCGTTCCGAGCGCCGTCGTAAGGGCAGGCGTTTCATCCCCCGCGATCTGGTGCAACTCGCCGCCATTTCCGCGCGCGCTATTCTGATCCAGTCCACTTGCCGATTGGCGAGCGGAGGGGCGAGCGGATTTGGCCATGACAGGTCCTCGATCGATACCGGAAGGTTGAAGTGGTCAAGCCATCAAACTGCCGGTGAGCGGCTTTGTTCCCGTAAAAAATGGACGCTGGAGACACCGCTGCCGGAGGAGCCGTGACTGCTGCGGCGATGGTGCGCGCCGATCGGATGACAGATATCTCCGCCTGCGCAGAATTTATGAAGAGTTGTCTCCAGCACGAGGAACGAACCAAACTTCCATGCATTTAGCTGGGGCTGCGTTCACACACTCTTTCTTCTGGGAGCTGGACCATTGTCATCCGGAGGCTGCCTTTTGGCCGACCAGGAAACCAATGAAGTTTCCATCGTTGACCTGATACCTGCCCTGCGGGCATTCGCGCGCACCTTCTGCCGCGTCCCCGACGACGCCGACGATCTCGTGCAGGAGACACTGACCAAGGGTCTCGCCAACATCGACAAGTTCGAACCCGGTACGCGCATGAAGTCGTGGCTCTTCACCATCATGCGCAACACTTATTACACCCGGGTCAAGATCGCTGCCCGGGAGGCGCCAGGACTGCTCGATTGCGCGTCTTCGAGACCGATTTCGGAAGCCACCCAGGAATGGACCGTTCAGAGCAGGGAAGTTCACGGCGCCATTCAAAGGCTGCCTGAACACCAACGCGAAGTCCTGATGCTGATCGGCGTTTTGGGAGTGAGCTACGAGGAAACCGCCGACATATGCGGTTGCGCGGTCGGGACGGTCAAAAGCCGACTGAACCGTGCGCGCGCCAACATCCTTGAATTCCTTGGAGAGAGTTCGCTGGAGACATTGATGGAGAGAAGAAACCAGCTTTCGGATGGTCAGCTCGATGTCGAGGTCGACGGCCGCAGATAGTCAGTTCTTCACGTCGCGTCGACGTTTCTCGACGAGCGCGTTTTGCAATTCGATCGCCAGCTTGGTCAGGCGGTCTGGAATTTTTTCCTGCTCTATGGCGGCCAGCAGGGAAGCAATCTCCTGATCCACAGCCATCTCGACATGCGGATCCGCGGTATCGTCGCTCGAACGAGACATCACATTCTCTTGATAGCGGTCCCTTGATCCTAGTGTGGTGGTAAGCGCCTTGCATTACAAGGCGGTGTCCACCGCCAAGAAGCTCACCAGCGGCCCCTTGCACAGGTTTATTTCCTTGCTGCTCCTTCGTCGCCGCGGGCCATGGACGCGCTGCGGTGGCGTTCAGTCCTTCGGCAATCGGTCAGCGGCGTCACCCGGATATTGATCGGACTTGATCCGATTGCCGTCCTGCCCGCGCTCCTGGCATGCTGCTTCTTGTCGCGATTCGACAAGACCGCGTTTTCTTCGATCTCGTCCTTCTCCGGGGAGATCACCGCGCCGGCGCCGGCACTCTTGCTTGGCTGCTGCGGCCGAAATGTTTTTTACCGCCGGATGCCATGATATCCTCCTTCGAATCGGGGACACTCGTCGGTGCCCGTTGTTCGACGTCCGAACTGGCATCGCGCTGTAATGTTCCGCTTCACCCAGCGAGCAGAAAGGCGTCGCCGTCCCACGACCGAAACGGCTTCTCGCCGTCGATGAGGACCCGCAATTGATGAGCTTGCGCCAGACGGCCGATATCATCGCGGTCTGAGAGAAGTGATCCGCGATAGGAATAGTTCAGCAAGGCGAGCCAGCCCGGCCGTTTCAGAACGCGCGCAATTTCGTCGAAATGCCGATCAGCCATGCCGGCCAGAACCAGATAGGGAAAGCTGTCCACCGCCAGCACGCAATCGAAACTGGCATCGGCGAATTCGGACAGATCGAGACCGGAGGTTTGTCGCAACTCGACATTGCCGAGTGCGGCGCATTGCTCGGAGGCGATGGAGATCATCCGCGGCGATATGTCGATGCCGACCATCCGCTTGAAGGATTTGCACAGCGCACGCTCGAAACGGCCGATGCCGCAACCGATGTCGAGGATGCTCCGTTCCCTTCCGGTGAATTCTCGCGCTTCCAGCCATGCAACGATTTCGTTGGTCGTGGCTGTGAGCCTTGCCTCATCGCCGAGGGATGCCAGTTGGACACTCGCGGCTCCCGAAATCGCTGCCGCGGCATCGAAGCTGGAGGCCAGCCGCCTGACGACAGCGACATTCGTCTCATCCTCATTGCGCTCATGCCGAACGGCGCCACCCGCTGCCTGCAACATGGCGAAGACGTCTGGCTTGCAGCGCAGCAGTCCGGCGACCTTTCGCAGCCTTGCTGCGTCGCCGGCATCCGCCGGCTGGACCTTCAGCACGACCTCCGCCAATTCCGCCGCTCCAATTGTGGGCGGCAGGTGGAGCGCCAGTCTGACGAGAACGCCTTCGGCGCAAATGCCATCGGCCACGCAGTCTTCAACCGCCAGCCTGACCGATGTCAGGCGCCGGGCGGCTTTCGGTGCGGTTACACTCATGCATCAACTCCGCGTCCAGACCCTGCGCATCGTCCACCTGTCGACGGCGCCCCAGCCATATTTATAGGCCTCCTGGCCGCGCAGGAAATCGAACTCGCGCGCATCTTCGCGGATCGCTTCCGCGATTGCGTGGCCAATCAGGATCGCGCCTGGGCTCTCCTCGGCATAAGCAGGGTCGAAGCCACCGAGGTAAGCATAGGCACGGCCGCAGTGGTGAAATCCGTAATAGGCGCCGACGGTCCCGCCATCGATCGCGAACAGCCAGCATCGCACCAGACCGTGAGCATCGAGCACGGGAAGTGAGAGCCGATGGAATTGCTCGACGGCGGCGTTGGCCAACACACCGCCTCCTTGTTCGGCCCAGCGCATATTGTGCAGGCGGATCAACTGATCGAGGAAGGTTTGCGGACTGCCGCTCGCCGACGACATCGCGATCCGGCCGCATCTTGATGCGGCTTGACGCGCCCGACGCAACTGGCGTCTGCGTCTTGCGGGGACGCAGCCTGCAAGCGTTTCGTCGCCGGCGAGGGCGAGCACGGGGCAGGCGGCATGGGCGGTCGGCCAATCCATCTCGGGATGCGTCATCGCAAGGGCGACGCTGTCCTGCGGCAAGTCCGACAAGATCCATTGCACCCACCCGATCGAGAGGATCGACTCGGCGACAATGGCGACGACCTCGGCTTCGATCCCAGGGACAGCCAGAATGTCCAGGTAGTCGCTGAGCGAAATGCCGACCGGAAGCAGCTTCGAACCGGCGGTCCCATGCTCGAGATAGAGCGGCGCCAGCCCGACCAGATCGCCGCCGCGCCATACCGCGACCGTCGCCAGTTCACCGGGTGCGAATGCGTGCCACCACGGCACCAGCCAGGCGGGAGATTGAAACGGCGTCGCCGAGGGACTCTGCTGCCACAGTTTCCACCAGTGCGGCGTCAAGGCGTCGAATTGTGCGAGGTCACCGATGATTTCGCTGCGCAGCACAGCTTTACTCACGGCACCGCGGCGAAGCGCCGGCGACCACTGCCAAGCTGTGCCAGCGCCTGATAGGCGTCCATGTAAGACGAGATCATCCGTTCCAGCGAAAACCGCCGTCGCGCTTCGGCCCTGCATGTCTCGGCATCCAAGCTGGACGCCGCAAGAATGGCTTGGGCCATCTCATCGACCGTGTCGACGAGAAAGCCCGTCCTGCCGTGCTCTATGACATCGGGAAGCGCACCATTTGGAAAGGCGACCACCGGAGTACCGCAGGCGAGGGCCTCCATGGCCACAAGCGAGCTGGTCTCGGCTGCGAGGCTCGGAATGACCAGACAGCGCGCTGCGTTGAGAATGCGTCGCTTGGCGGTGAAGCCGAGCGGGCCAAGGAAGCGGCGGCGGTCATCGAGGCGAGGTTGGACCTCATCGCGAAAGTACCGCGTATGCGTTTCATAGGGATAGACCTTGCCGCCGATGACCAGCGGCACATCTGCCTGTTTGGCTGCGTCGAGCGCCAGGTGGACGCCCTTTTCCGGGCAAACCCGGCTTAGAACAAGGGCAAAGTCGCGCTTCGGCTGCAGCAGGGTCAGTGCTTCGATGTCAACGCCGTTTGGAATCGGCGCCGACAGCCTGGCGCCTGATGGCGCGGTTTTCTGCTGGTTGGGCGAGACCGCATGGAGCCAGAGGTCACCGCGCGTCGGGCGCAATGCCGCGGCCGGATACCAATCCAATGGCAGGTGGAGGGTCACCAAGGTCGGACCATCGTCGGGCAGATAAGCGTCGAAATCAATGCCGTGCAGATGAACCACGTCGATGGGCCATCGGGCGCGGGCAGCCGCGATCGCGTCGCGATGGGCCTGTTGTGCGCGGCTCTTCGCCGCCTCGTCGAGTACGCCGTTTTCGGCCGGTATTTCCACAAGCGTGCCGCTCGTTCTGGAGCCTCGGCAGCCAATGACGATAGATCGATGACCGGCCTGAACCAGTGCCCGATCGAGCATCGACAGAACCTGTTCGGCACCGCCGACAGCGTCGGGGCCGACGGGTGCGAGAGGGTAGGCGACATTGAGGACGGTGAGCGTCGCGGCCGGTCGCGTCTCGTTGCCCTGCGCCGCATCTCCACCTGTCAACGGCGTCGCGGAGCCCGGCATCTGATGCATGGGCACCATGACATTTCACGCGGCCGAGGCCCGCTGCGTGGGGAGCGAGGCGGATGTCATGCCAGGCGCATAGCGGCGGATCATGGTTGAACAGAATTCCGCGAACTCCTCCGGCACCAGGGGGGGGCTGGTGTGGTGGGGCATCATTCCGCGGTGCTGAGGTGTGAAGCAGAAGGTGACCGTCACATCGAAATCGGCGAGTGCTTCCATCTGCCGGTCGAACCAGTCCAGCGCATTCGGCCGAAAGCTGTCCGCCCAGGAAAGCCCGGTACGCATATTGGTGACACCCAGCCGCTTCATCCAGGCGACGGCATCGTCCAGCCGCGGGTCTTCGAAATGAAACCACTGCACCAGGCCCATTGCAGGTGCATGGCGCAGGAATTCCTCCAGCGCGGGCTTTGGCGTGCCGTCCTGGCGCAGCAGCCCCATATGGAAATGCCGGTAATAAGACGAGCCCTCGGCTTCGCGGTGCCGCGTCGTTGCTTCCCATTCACGCGGAAGATCATAGAGGCTGTACCACTGGATGCGTGGCGCATTGCCGAGCAGCAATTCAGCTGTGCGCTTGAGCCCCCAGACTTGGATTTCCTCGGCGCCGAAGGTCGATACGCCGACTTCGCTGACCCAGATGGGAAGGTCGGTGACGGTCGCGATCTCGCCGATCTTCTGCGGCCATTCCTGGATCTGCCACAGATTCCAGTCGAGGGGAAAGCCGTGCACAGCGACGGCATCTACATGATCCAGCACGCCGAATTCCTTCATGCGGGTGATGAACCCCGGATCTATCGGCGAGATGCCGCCGAGCACTTTGGTCAAAGCCGGGTTTTCAGATGCGATTGCGTCCGCCGACAGGATCGCCATCCTGGCAAAGCGGCTCCAATCAGGGTCGAGTTCCGGGTCCCAATGCGATTTGTTGTTGGGCTCGTTCCAGATCATCGCGGCTTCAATCATGGCGCTGTCCTTTCGAGGGGTAGACGGGACCGCCACTGGCCGGGTCGCCGGCGGCGCGGCAGAAATAGACCTCCTGCTCCGGATGCAGGACGATTTCAAATCCGGCGCTGCGCAGCATCGCTTCGGTGCAGGCGCGGTTGGGAATCCACCAGTTGGTCGGGTCATCGGCATAGCGGTGCTCGATGAAATGGAGCTTGGGAAATTCCGGCCGGTCGAACAGGTCATGCGTCCAGAAATGATAGTTCTCTTCCATCTCGGGCAGATCTGTGCTGCCGCGCTGCATGGACTGGAAGATCATCAGGTCACCGGCGACATGCTCACGGATAAGGTCGAGCGCGAGCAAGGGGTGGCGCAAGTGATAAAGCACCCCCATGAACAGCACGATATCGAATGTTTCGCGCAGGGCGCCGACGTCGTAGACCGAAAGTTTCTGGAATTCGATTTCGCAATTGGCGATCTCGGCGGCAAAGCGGGCCTGCGCCAGATAGGCCTCATCGAAATCGATGCCGAGGACACGGGCAGCACCTCGCCGTTTCATCTCGATGGAATAGAAACCGGCATTGCAGCCGATATCCAACACCGTCTTGCCTGTCAGATCCCCGGGAATGGCCTCGGCGAATTTGCGCCATTTGATCAGCGGATAATTGCCGAGAAAATGGTTGGGAGCGGTTTCGACACCCGCCAGTTCCATGTTGTGGAACCATGGGCCGAGAGCATCGATACGGCGGCGGATTTCGGCATGGGAATGCAGCATGATCAGGCTCCTTCGCCGGGAACGACAGGCACATGCGAACGGGCACCTGGCATAATCGTGGCGGTTTGGTGATGGACGGGTGCGGCGCCGTCCTCGAGCAGCCGCAGAGCCGTGCGATAGCCATTGAACGTGCCGACATCGACATAGGCGGACCCAGCCTTGACGCCGGAGGCTTGACCTCCGGCCGCAAGGTAGGCGTTGACCAACGTGCCGATATATTCGTCACGGCATTCCCGCTCGCGCCAGAGTGCCGCAAGCTGATGCAGAATCTGGCCCGGCATCTTGAACGCACCCCAAACCCAGTTCGTGCCGGCATCCTGTTGCTTGACCTGGATTTCGATCACGCGCTCGTGGTCATCGACAATGACGGCGTCGAAGAATTCCGGACGATCCACCGGGAAGAGCAGAAATGAAAGCTGATCGTCAGGCAAATGACAGAAGCCATCCTCGGGAAACCAGATCGTGTCGGGAAGGCCGACCAGGACGACCTCATTGGGCGCGACGAGAGGAGCTGCCCGAAAAATCGCATCGCAAAGCCCAACCGGGTTGGGCTGCACCACGAAGAGAGCCGCGGCGTCACCATAGCCGGCGGCGTAATATTCGAGAATGTCGGATTTGCCCGATCCAATGATGAAACAGATCTTGTCGACGCCGGCGCGCACCATCCGCCGCACCAGATACTCGCTCACGGCGCAGGGACGCTCGGTCTGCCCATCGATCCGACTGCCGACCGGCAGCAGCTCTTTGGAGAAGCCGAGCGGCTGAATGCGGCTGCCGCGCCCGGCAGCGGGCACAATGCCCAACATCAGACTGCTTCCATCATCGGTTCGCCGGGAGATCTTTGAAAGGCGTCGTTTAGAATGTGGTCCAGCTCCGCCGCGCGCCGAGCAGAGGTGTGTTCGTCGAGAACCCGTTCGCGCGCTCGGGTTTTGATGGCATCGAGTTCTCCTGCGGGTAAGGCGAGCGCCGCGACGACGTCATCGGTGTCGTGGGCCAGCAGGATCTCGCTGCCGGGTTCGAAGAAGCTGCTTAGGCCCGGCCAGGTGTCGGTTATGATCGGCACTCCACATGCCGCTGCTTCAAACAACCGGCCCGAAGGGCACCAGCCCTTTTGCGCCATCGCCTCGCGGGTGACATTCAGCGTCAGACGAGAGGATGAGAAAAACGCCGGGTGATCGGCCGGCGGAAGGTGCCTGACGAAGAAGATGTTGTCGCTCCACGGGAACTCCTGCGGGTATTGTGCGCCGCCGATGACGAAGCGCTGGTCCGGCAAGCGCGCAGCTGGGCGAACCAGCAGATTTTCGACTGCTGCCTGGCGATCTGGCGCATAGGTTCCGAGATAGGACAAATCGGCCCTGAAATCGGCTCGCGGCGCTGCCGGCCGGTGTTGGTCGGGATCGACATGCCCATAGAGCGGCACCACGTGGCGCGCACCCAGCACCGTCTTTAGCGCGTCGATCGCCGGGCCGCCTGTGTAACTCAGGACGAGATCGAAATCCGCAAGACCCTCGGGGCCGAAATAGGGTGGACGCTCACCTTGTTCGATGCGGGCAAGCGTGACTGGAGTGTCCAGATCGTAGAAGACCCGCACTCCGCGCCCTGCCTGTTGCGCCAGCCGCGAGGCGTCCACGGCGTCGGGACAATAAGAGGTGACGATCACGACATCCGATCGTTTGATCGTTTGCTCCGCGACCCGGCGGATGTCCTCCCAGTCCGGGTAGAGCACGACGTTGCCGCCGTCCAGATGATCGAGATCGCGCGTTCCGGCATAGTAGGGTGTGTCGCGTTCGAAGAAGGTAATGGACCAGCCGCGCCGGGCGAGGGCTCTGATCAGTCCCCTCCATAAAGTGGCATGGCCGTTACCCCATGAAGACGTGACGGTAAGACCGAAAATGACCATCTGCATCCGGCAAATCCTCGTCAGGCAACTTCGTTCAATCGGATCAGCTTCGCCCCCCAGTCCCCCGACACGATCGTCGTGATCGAGGCGGGATCGATGTCGAAGCGAAAGCAGTCACCGGCCGGCAAGCCAAGGACGGTGCAGACGGCGACCTTGATCACATCGGCATGGCTGACCAGGGCGACGCATTGGTTCTGATGCCGCTCGCGGACCGCGGCCATCAGCGACACAATGCGTTGCTGGACATCCTGCATGGTCTCGCCACTCGGTGTCCTTGCCTCCTGCCGCTGGTCATTCCACGCTCGCCAACTGGCGTCGCCATTCAGCTCATCGAAAGTCTTTCCCGACCAGTCGCCGAAGTCGATCTCGTCGAGTTCGGCGCAGATCGCGATGTCCCCGACACCGCAGGCTAGCGCGATTGGCAGCGCCGTCTCTCGCGTACGCTCACGCGGGCTGCACAGGATCGCGACGATAGGCTCCCGGGCCATGCGGCCGCCAAGCTGCGCTGCCTGTGCCTTGCCGGCATCGCCGAGGCAAACGCCGTCCATCCGGCCTGCAAGATAAGAGCCGACATTGTCGTGTGCCGCATGGCGGATCAGAAAGAAGGTCGTCGTCATTCTGCGGCATCGAGCAAAGGCTCGTCCTTGCCAGCGATGAACGCAAGCGTGCGCTGCCGCGCTTCGGCGTCGGTGAACTGTTCGGGAGGCGACTTCATGAAATAACTGCAGGGACCGGTCAGGGCACCGGCTATGCCGCGATCGAGCGCCAGCTTGGCGCAGCGTAACGCATCGATCACCACGCCGGCTGAATTTGGAGAATCCCAGACTTCCAGCTTGAGTTCGGCATTGAGCGGCACGCCGCCGAAAGTCGTGCCTTCCACCCTTATATAGGCCCATTTGCGATCGGTGAGCCAAGGCACATGGTCGCTCGGACCGACATGGATATTGCCCGGCTCCAGGGGAACATCGAACTGGCTGGCCACGGACTGTGTCTTCGAGATTTTCTTCGATTCCAGCCGCTCGCGTTCCAGCATGTTGAGAAAATCGGTGTTGCCGCCGAAATTCAGCTGATAGGTGCGGTCGATGCGCACGCCGCGTTCGCGAAAGAGATTGGCCAGCAACCGGTGCACGATGGTCGCGCCGACCTGGCTCTTGATATCGTCGCCGACCAGCGGCAGTCCTCGCTGCTCAAAGCGCCGGCGCCATTCCGGACGTGAGGCGATGAAAACGGGTATGCAATTGACGAAGGCGCAGCCGGCCTCGAGTGCGCATTCGGCATAGAAGCAGGTCGCCTCCTCGGAACCCACCGGCAGGTAGGAAACCAGCACGTCAGCGTTGCTGTCGCGCAGGATCTCGCTGACATTGGCAACCGGCTCCGGAGCTTCTTCAATCTCGTCACGCAAATATTTGCCGATCCCGTCCAGCGTCGGTCCGCGCTCGACGCGAACGCCGGTTGTCAACGCGTCGGCAAAGCGGAACGTGTTGTTGGGGGCGGCGTAGATCGCTTCCGCGACGTCGAGGCCAACTTTGCTCCTGGCGACATCGAATGCGCAGACAATCTCGATGTCGTCGACATGGTAGCCGCCAAGGTCGGCATGCATCAGCCCAGGGATTGGTTCGTTGCTTTTCGCGTGACGGTAAAAGGAGAGGCCCTGCACGAGGGAGGATGCGCAGTTGCCGACACCAACGATACCAACACGAACCTTTTTCGATCCCACGAACCGCCACCCTATGTTGTTCAAAGGTAAGTTCCTGGCGCCGAACCATCAGCGTGCCGGAATGTTCCTCCGCCCATCGAAAAATTGCGCGAGACAGCATGGATCGAAGCTGCATTCGATGCGTTGCCGCACGGCAAGCATTGGAAAACCGATCGATGATCGTCTACGGCGACCACAAGCAGACGCAGAACGCACAACAGCTTCGCGAAGCAGCAAGCGAAATGGCCGAAAGCCTGGATCGGATGTCTCATGGCATCCAACGCCATGCTGCATTGGTCGGACTGTTCATCAGCGTGTCGGAGCTGGTTCAGGCGCTTGCCGATGTCGATTTCGAAACTAGCGGCATCGACATCTTTTCGCCACGACAACAGCAAGGCGCCAGGTTGCTGGTCGGACTTGCGGCAGAGGTGGCGAAGTCGTGGCAAAGCGGTTTTGACGCCGGCGGTGGCATCGACCCGGGACTTCTCAAACTGCTGGCCGGGCTCGACTGCCAAGCCGAGGTTGTGACCGGCTCTGCCGAGGGTTATGCGCATTATGCGCTTTATCCCGAAAGCTATTTGGACGCGGCGCAGAAGTCGGGTCTCGATGCGAACACATGCGTGATCGGCGTCCGCAGCATTGGCCTCGGGCTGGCAGCTATGGTGGCGGCCTCGATTGGTGCGCCGGCACCATTCAGCGTTCGCCCGATCGGCCATCCCTTCCGCAGGCATATCAACGCCGATCCGCGGTCGATCGCCACTTGGATGAACAATCCATCGGCGCGTTTCGCGGTTGTCGACGAGGGTCCTGGCCTGTCCGGCAGTTCGATGCATGCCGTTGTCGTGTGGCTGCGTGAACTGGGTATCGATACGGACCGCATTCACCTGTTTCCCAGCCATTCAGGCGGCCCGGGCATCGAAGCGTCGCCGGAGGCTCGGGAGACATGGTCGCGCTGTCCGAAGCATGTGGCGACGGCGTTTGAATGCACCTTCTCCGAAAGCTCGAAAATTCCCACGTTGCGCGACTGGGTGGCCGAGGCGGTCGGCAGGCCGGAATTAAGCCTGACCGAGCTATCTGGCGGCGAGTGGCGGGCCGCCCACTACATCGACGAAGGGCGCTGGCCGCCGAGCCCACGCGGTACCGAGCGGCGCAAATTCCTTGCGTCCGCCGGGCGTGACCGCTGGCTCGTCAAATTTGCCGGCCTCGGCGAAACCGGACTGCGCAAGAAACGAGCCGCGGCGATGTTGCATGAAGCCGGGTTCGGATCGCAAGTTGTCGCGCTTTGCCATGGCTTTCTGGTTGAACGGTGGATTGACGGCACCACGATGGATCAGGCGCCGCTGCCCAAGGAAAGGCTGATCGCGGAGTTCACAAATTACCTGGCCTGGCGTGCGCTTAATCTTCGAACTTGCGAACCGGGTGCATCATTGCTTGCACTCGCGGAGATGGCTGTTTCCAATGCGTCGGAAGCCCTGGGCGAAAAACGCGCGGCGACGTTGCGCGGTTGGCTCGCGAAAAAAACTCCCGCGCATGTGCTTCAGCGGGTTGAAATCGACGGAAAGCTACAACCGTGGGAGTTTCTCGTTCGTGCCGACGGCAGGGTGCTCAAGACAGATGCTGTCGACCATTGCCGGGCACACGATTTGATCGGCTGCCAGCCGATTGAGTGGGACATTGCCGGCGCCCGTGTCGAGTACGGGCTATCCGACAGCGATGTGAGGACCCTGGTCCAAGGAATGAAGCTTGCCATCGACAACGGCCACATCGGCTTTTTCGAACCGTGCTATTTGGCATTCCAGCTCGGGCTCTGGAGCACGGCTGCGCAATCCGAAAATGGCCGGGAAAAAGCAAGGCTGGCCGCGACGGCAGACCGATATAGGATGCGACTGAGACGGTTCCTGGACGAATGCCGGGCATGATCGTTCCGATCAGTCCAGCCTTCGCAACATGTCTGCTTCCTGCTCGAGAATAGTGGCCACTTCCTCCCGCTGGAGATGCGTCATCATCAGGCTGACGCAGCACTCGAGATAGGTGATCGAGGCGCGCCGCAGATAGGCAGCCGTCTCGCGTTCGGCCATCTGGTCGATATCCCTCGCGGGTCGCTTGGGTTGCATGAGGATGATCCTCCGTATCGGGTCCTCCCGCCAAACCACAAGCTTGGGCGGATGTTCCGCACGATCTCGGGAAAGATTCGACCGCCGGCTCGCATCATGCCGGAAGGTTCTGCAGCCCGCCGGATGCGGGTCTCGCCCTTTTGGCAAAGCCTGTCATCTGATCGCCGATGCGACTGCCTTCGAGCGCCGCGAAATAATCGATCGTCAGCTTGAGCCCTTCGTTGAGGGGCACCTTCGGTGTCCAGCCGAGCAGCGCTTTTGCACGCGAAATATCGGGCTGCCTGCGCCGAGGATCGTCTTGCGGCAGCGGCAGAAATCTCAGATCCGATTTGGTGCCGGTCATCGCCTTTACCAACGCCGCCAGTCGCACGATGCTGAATTCTCCGGGATTGCCCAGGTTGACCGGCTTGCCCGGATTGGGATCGATATCCATCAGTCGCCTCAATCCATCAATCTGATCGGAGACGTAGCAGAAGGATCGCGTCTGCAAGCCGTCGCCGAAGATCGTCAGAGGACGTTTCTCGAGCGCCTGCATGATCAGGTTCGAGACGATGCGGCCGTCCGCCGGATCCATTCTCGGACCGTAGGTGTTGAAGATGCGCGCGACGCGCACGTCGGCTTTGCCGGCTCTAAGATAGTCGAAGCAAAGCGTTTCGGCGGTGCGCTTGCCCTCGTCGTAGCAGGCGCGTGGGCCGGTGCAGTTCACATGGCCAACATAGTCCTCCTTCTGAGGATGTTGCTCCGGATCGCCATACACTTCGCTCGTCGAGGCCTGTAGCAGCCGCGCGTTATTGTGGGCAGCGAGTTCAAGCAGGTTGAGCGTGCCGATCACACAGGTTCGCGTGGTGTGGATCGGGTCGGCCTGGTAACGCGGCGGCGAGGCAGCGCATGCCAGATTGAAGATACGCTCCACGGGCTCGCCGAGATCCAATGGCCGGCAGATGTCCTGCTCGATCAATCGGAAACCCGGCTGGTCCATGATCGAGATGATGTTCTCCATGCGCCCAGTCAGGAAATTGTCGGCGCAGATCACGCGCCAGCCGTCGCGGAGCAATGCTTCGCAAAGATGCGAACCGAGGAATCCCGCACCGCCGGCAACAAGCACTGCCTTTGCCCTTTGCGCGTTTCTTTTTTGTCGCATCGTCGTTTTCTCCTGTATGCCGGTCATGCTGCGCTTCCGATGTCGAAATCGAGGGCCGCCGCCCTTGGCTGTGTCAACGCCGCCACGAATTCGCGGGCCCTGGCCGCACCGGTGTGGAATGCGAGGACGCGTTCGCGGGCCCGGCGGGCCATGGCCCGGCGTGTGCGCTCGGACTCGCCGAAGAGGATCTCGACGACAGCGTCCGTTTCTCCGGCGGTGTGGATCGCCGATGCGGGAAAGAAGCTGTCGAGCCCCGGCCAGCGATCGCTGATGATGGGCGTGCCGCAAGCAGCCGCTTCGAACAGGCGCACACTGGGCGACCATCCGGCAGCGATCATGGAACTGCGTGTGACGTTCAGCGTGTAGCGCTGACGGCTGTAGAACGCGGCATGATCGGCGGGCGGCAAATGTTCGATGCGTTCGACATTGTCCGGCCAGGTGATGTCGGATGGGTATTGCGAGCCCGATACGACGAAACGGCGGTCCGGCATATGCCGTGCGGGTTCGAGCAGCAGCGCGTTCAGCGTTGCCTGCCGATCCGCGCTGTAGGTGCCGAGATAGCCGAGATCCCAGCGGATCGGATCGCCGGTCCGGTGATGCCGTTCCGGGTCGGCCGAGCAGTAGAGCGGTTCGGCTCGGCGCGCGCCGAACTCCTCCACCAGATGGCCAAGCATCGGCCCGCCGGTGAACGAGAAGTAGACATCGAAATACGGAATCTGCCGCCAGCTCAGATAATCGCAATCATCGGCCGAAAGCTGCGCCACGGTCACCGGTGTGTCGATGTCGTAGAAGCAGAAGCGCCCCTTGCAAAATGAAGCGACGATGTCGATGACCACGCGCCCTTCCGGCACGAAGGAGCCGATGACGACGATGTCGGCCTGCTCCAGGCACCGGGCGTAGTCGCGTTGCAACTCCGCAGTGGTTTCGTAGTAGCGCAAGGCGCAGAAATCCGGATCTCGCAGATCGCGGTGGTTGGCGTACCACGGCACGTCGCGCTCCAGAAAGGTCACGCGGTGGCCGAGTTCGTGCAGACCTTTCAGCAGGCCTCGAAACGTCGTGGCGTGGCCGTTTCCCCAGGACGAGGACAGCGACAGGCCGAGAAAGACGATGTTCAATTGCTTGGTCATTCCGCTGCCTCCACGGTCCCCTGCTCGAAATGACGTTTGAAGACGGCATCGGCCACGTCCGCCCGCAGCGCGTAGGTATGGTCGGCCAGCACGCGGCAAAGTGCGGCCTGGCCGATTGCTTTTGCACGACTGGAGGTCAGCGAGCGCATGATCTCGGCGACATCGCCGCCGTCGCGTGCCACCAGGATCTCCTCGCCTGGTTTCAGGAACAGTTCCACGCCCAGCCACGCGTCGGTGATGAGGCAGGCACCGGCGCCAGCCGCCTCGAAGACACGCGTGGCCGGTGAAAAACCGTTTACGGCCATGCTGTCGCGGCTGATGTTCAGCACTGCCTTGGGTGTGACGTTGAAGGCATTATGATCGCGGGTGCCAACGTGACCAAGCCAGCCGACGTTGGCGGGAAGCGGCTTGTCCCCCCAGCCAGATCCGCCGAGCAGAAAACGCTGTTTCGGAAGCTGGCTTGCGGGATCGAGGAAGAACGCTTCGACGCGTGCCTCACGATCCGGCAGCCGGTTGCCCAGGAACGCCAGATCGCAAGCGAAACGCGCATTGCTGGCGACCGGGTGATGCGTTTGGGGATCGAGCGCATTGTAGATCGGCACGCATTCGTTCGCCCCCATGGCACGGTAGGCCCAGACGACGGGGTCGCCGCCGCCATAGGTCAGCACAAGGTCGATTTCTTGCAGGGCGCCATGGAGCGGATGGTCCGGTTCGTCGCGCAGCTGGGCAAGGGTTGCTGGAGCGTCCACGTCCCAGAATACCACCAGCGCGTCGCTGCGGGCGTGGTCGAGGACGGCGCGCAGCAGCGCCTCGTCCTCGAAACCGACGCCACTCGCCTTGACGACGATGTCGGCGCTGGCGGCGCGTGCCGCGACCTGCATCAGTGCGTGCTGGGTCGCTTCATATACGACCACAGTGCACCAGTCAGGCGCCTCGATGTCGCGGTTCTTCTGCCGGTCGTAGACGTCGGGCTCATAGAAGGTGATTTCGTAGCCCAATTGGGAAAGCGCCTTCAGCAACCCGCGATAGTAAGTCGCGGCACCGTTCCAGTAGGACGACAAGAGGCTCGATCCGTAGAATGCCATCTTCATGCGGCGGCTTCCTTTGCGGTGGTCTTGTTGATGGTGTGTTCGGCTGTGCATTCCGTGAGCACGCCGAACAACTCGTCGACGCGGTGCGAGCAGGTGTGCCGCGAGCGGATGGTCTCGAGACCCGAAGTCACCAGGGAAGCCGCGAAATCCGCATCGGCCAATACCGCCCGCAGGTGTTGCCGCATTTGCGAGCCATTGTGGGCAAACAGAAAGTCGACGCCGGGCCTGAACAGCTGCTCGACATCGGACCATGGTGCTGAAATCAGCGGAATGCCGCAGGCGAGCGCCTCGAACATGCGGATCGTCGGAATTCCGGGCAAACCCTCACGATAGGGGCGCCGTGGGATGTGGACGGTGACACGATGCGCGGCGAACGCCTTCGGCACGTCGGCATTGGCGATCCATCCGTCATAGCGCAGTCCGGCGGCGGCTAGGTCCGTGAGCGCCGGCTTGGGATAGCGGACGCCGTGCACCGTGGCCTCGAGGCCGAGATCGCGGACCGGCTTGATCAGAAACTCCCTGAGTTCGACGGTTCGTTCATCGTCGCCCCAGTTTCCAATCCAGACCAGATCGGACGTGACGTGGATCTCCGGGTGCGGCTTGAACAGGCGATCGTCCGCGGCTTCATGCCAGGTGAAGACGCGCTTGCCCCAGCCGGCGCGCAGATAGCTCTCGCGCAAGGCCTCGCCAAAGGCGAGAACGCCGTCATAGTGCTCCAACCGCAGCGCCGAGATTGCCTCGGTCGCCGATACGGCCCGGTGGTGGGTGTCATGAAACAGAAGGATGAAGTTGCCGCCAGCGGCCCGGGCACGGCCGATGCGTGCGACAAGCTCCGGATCCGTCCACTCATGAACGATCACGACGTCGGCCTCAGCAATCCAGGCTTCGTGATCGAACCCGGCATCATAGGTCACCGGCATCAGTTCTGGGAAATCCTTGCGGAAGCGTTCGATGGCGAAGGGTCCCTTCTCGGCCAGCAGGTTCGAACGGCTCCAACCGTCCGCCGGCTCCAGCGCCACCGCCTGGTGCCGGCGCGCGATCAGTTCCCGCATGATACCGCGCAGGAAATGGGCATTGCCGTGGTTCCAGTCGGAAACGACCGAGTGGGTGTAGAACAGAAAGCGCATGGTCAGCGCCCCGCCATGGCCAGGGCCGCCTTGTCGTAGACGCCTCGCATGGCCGCCGCTTGCCTGACCAGTGTAAACCGGCGGCTCCGTCGCATGGCTGCCTGGCCAAGCTCCCGCCTGAATTCGGCGTCGCTGGAGAGACGATTGAGGCAGGCAGCGAGGTCGTGCGGATTGCACGCATCAAAGAACATCGCGGCCCCGTCCCATAGTTCGCGATAGGTTGCGATGTCGGAAAGCACCAGTGGCGTTGCCGACATGGCAGCTTCCAGCGCGGCCAGACCGAATGGCTCATAGATCGATGGCGACACGAAAATACCGGCGCGCGCCATCAAGGAGCGCACCTCGTGAGACGGCAGTGCTCCCAGAGGAACAGCATAGCTGAAGCTGGTATGCCCGCCGTTCGGACCGTGCATCGAACCGGCGGCAAAGACGGGCCATTGCGTCAGCGACGCGGCCTGGTCGACCACCGCCGCATTCTTGCCCTCGTCCCACCAGCGGGCCGCGGCGAAGGCGACTGGTTGACGTTTTTCGGCATTCGGGACGGGACGAGCGCCATTTGCAACAACATGCAGGCGCGCGATCGGGCCGTAGCAGGTCTCAAGCATGTCGGCGTGGCTGCGGCTCGGCGCAATGACTGCGTCGGCCCGATCCAAGCCGCGCCTGTTGCGCTCCTTCTGCCAGGCCCATGCGCCGTCCACTGTCTGTTTCCTGACGGCGTGGAACCATGTCGTCACGCAGGAATGGGAGACCACCACGGCTGGGCATGGCGCATCGAATCCCGATGCCTGCGTCGGCGCGTTGAAATGGACAAGGTCGATGGCGTGGTCGCGCATGGGCGCATGCAATTCCCGCGGCAGCGCGTCGAGGTCGCCGCCGTCGCGGGTCATCCAATCCGGCGGCGTGTTCAACCAGATCAGCGTCGTGAAAGCCTCCGCCTCCTCGGCCTGCTGCCTCGACGGTTGCGGACCGAGGCCGGCAAGCACCACGTTGTCGCCGCCGTTCACAAGTTCCCGTGCCAGATCAAGCGCATAGCGCCATACGCCGCCCACGGCATCGACGGTCATCAGGATGCGCCGCGAGCGCGGCGTCAGTGTCCGCAACATGTCGCCTCCAGTTCCGCCAGCGGCCGCGGCCGCCTCTCCTGGATGTCACTGAATTTCTGGAAGGATGCGAGGTAGTGGTCATGGGCCCGTTCCCAGGCAAGGTCGTCGGGTTCGCCCCAAAGCTCGCGGTAGCTGGGCGAACTCGGATACGGGTAAAGCGGCACAGGTTCGTTGGCCCATACGCCGTGGTCGATCAGGTGGGTTCGCCAGTGCTCGACCAGGGCGGGATCATCCTCGACCACGCCGATCAGATTGGCCTGGACGAATGGAACGTGACGTCTGGCATCGACGAGCAGCGCGGCGAGTTCCTCGGTCCCCAGCCGGCAGCGCTTGGCCAGCATTGCCCGGCCTTCGACGGTCAGGCTTTCGAGACCGGCCTCGATGGAGACGCAGCCCGCGGCGCCCAGCAATTCCAGCAGCTCGGGCTTCCACAGATCGATGCGGGTCTGTACGCCGAATTTCACGTCGCGATCGACCAAGGCTTCCAGCAACGCTTTTTGCGGCAGGAAGATCTCGTCGATGAAGTAGATGTAGCCGACACCTTGGGCAATCAGCCGATCGATCTCCGCTACCACCGCTTCATGGTTTCGACGGCGATAGGCATCACGGAAATCGATCTTGGCGCAGAAGCTGCAATTGTAGGGACAGCCGCGCGATGCCTCGACTTCCGCGCCGAACCCGACCTGACTGTCGTCAAACCTGTGATGGTGATGCGCATGGGCTGCGATCCAGTCCGCTGGCCATTCGAGTGGCGGATGATCGACAAACGAGCTGGCGTGGACGCCGCCGTTCGAAACAACCCTGGCATCCCGCAGATAAGCGGTTGAGGGCACGGCGCTCCAATCGTCGCGCCGGGCAAGTTGCTCGACGACTTCTTCGCATTCGCCGCGCACGACGATGTCGACGCCGAGCTTGCGCAAGGTCGGCGCCGGCGTTGCAGAGCCGTGCGGCCCGACCGCGACCGTGCGTCCACCGCGCCCGGCGAGACGGTTGAGGAAATCGGCCGGCACACGCAATTCCGGCGGTGCGCAGCGCCAGAACAGATAGGTCGGGGCGGTACTGACGACGGTCATAGCCGGGGCGAAATCAGCCACCCGCTCGCAGAGACCGGAATTGTCGAGCTTCTGCAACTGCCCATCCAGCATCAGCACCTCATGTCCGGCGGCTTCGAGCAGGGCCTTCGAATAGCCGAGTTCCAGCGGCAGATGCGGTTGGCGGCAGCCGAAATAAATGCTGTCGTCATACGTCCAGGACGGGTTTACCAGGGCGATTTTCATGCAACGTACCTCACGGCTTCAGGGCGAGGCTCGAGCCGATGGCGCTGCAGCCAGTCGGCGAGGTCGCGGATGCCTTCGCGCCATGAAACATGGGCCATCCAGCCAAGCGCGGTTTTGATCTTGCGGGTGTCGGCGACGAAGAAGGGCTGGTCGCCGGTGCGTTCCCCATCATGGCGGATTGAAAGATCATGGCCGGTCAGGCTACGGATTTCGCTCAACAACCTGCGCAGGCTGACCGCATTTTCCGGGCCGCCGCCAAGATTGAATGCCTGGCCTTTGGTGGTCTCGATGCGATCGAGCACGGCCCTGTAGGCGGCGACGGCATCGGAGACATGCAGGATATCGCGCACTTGCCTGCCGTCGCCGTAAATGGTGATTGGGCGCCCCGTCAGCGCGCTGAGCAGGAAGTGTGCGACCCAGCCCTGGTCCTCGGTTCCGAACTGTCGCGGTCCATAGATGCAGCTCATCCGCAGAACCGCCGTCGGCATGCCGTAAGATTTGGCATAGTCGAGCACATACTGATCCGCCGCGCCTTTGGAGCAACCGTAGGGCGTGCAGAAGTCCAGGCCCCGAGCCTCATCGATGCCGTTCGCCTGGATGACGCTGTCGCAAGGCACATAGCAATCGCCGTCCTCGCGGACCGCGACGTCGGGCAGGCTGCCATAGACCTTGTTGGTGCTGGCGAAGATCACAGGGATGCGCTCACCGCTCAGTCGCGCCGCCTCCAGAACGTTGAACGTTCCGCGAAGGTTGATGTCGAAATCCTCGCCCGGCTCGACCAAGCTTGTGGTGACGGCGGTTTGCGCGGCCAGATGGAAAATTGCCCTGGAAACCATCAAGACAGGCGCCAGTGCGTTGGCGTCTCGCACGTCGATCGTCTCCACCGTGAGGCGACCACCGTGTTTTTGCGCCAGCCATTCAAGGTTCTGCTGGACGCCCGGACGGCTGAGATTGTCGATCACCAGTACCGGCTCGCCATCCGACAACAGGCTGTCGGCGAGGTTCGATCCTATGAAGCCGCTGCCGCCGATGATGGCGATCGGCGCGTCGCGTCGATTGCGTGTGTTCATGACACCAGCCCACGTTCTTCTAGCTCGCGCTTCATGTCGGCGCCGCGGTCGACGGCGGACGTGTTACGCACCCAGGAAACGAACTCGCCGAGCGAATTCTCCAGTTGCCGCACCGGCTCGAAACCGAGCAGCTCACGGGCCTTGGAGATATCGGCGAAGCAGTTCCGGATATCGCCGGAGCGGGCTTTGCCGAGCAGTTCCGGCGAGCGGTTCGGTGTCCCCATGGCTTCGGCCAGCAATCGCGCGACTTCGCTGATCGCATACGCGCGGCCGCTGCCGATGTTGATGACATGACCCCTTGCCTGGCGTTGCTGCAGAGCAAGGCGAAAGGCGCGGGCGACGTCACGCACATGGACGAAATCGCGCTTCTGTTCGCCATCCTCGAAGATCATTGGCCGTTGGCCGTTGGCGAGACGCGAAGCGAAGTTGGCCAGCACGCCGGTATAGGGATTCGACAACGCCTGGCCGGCGCCGAAGACATTGAACAGGCGCAGCGCGACCGCATCGACGCCATAGGCCTCGCCGAAGATCAGCACGGCGCGCTCCTGGGCATATTTTGTCAGCGCATAGATGGAGGCGAGATCGACCGGCTTTTCTTCGTCCGTCGGCAGCGGCGAGAGGGCGTCTCCATCTGGCGACAGCGGGTTCCATTGCCCGCTCCTGATGTCGCTCGCCTTGCGCCGAGCATTGTCGACACGCCGGCCGTCGGACGTTGCATAGAGCCCTTCGCCATAGACGCTCATCGACGAGGCGACGACGATCCGTTCGACCGGGTGCTTGATCAGCGCCTCGAGCAGCGTTGCGGTGCCGAGATCGTTGGCGCCGACATAGCGCGCGATCTCGTACATCGATTGTCCGACGCCGACTTCCGCCGCCAGATGAATGACCGCGTCGACACCTTCCAGCGCACTGGCGACCGCCTCTCGGTCCCGGACATCGCCCTTGATCAGCTCGGTTCCAGCGGGAAGCGCGACGGCTTCGCCCGCATGCACCTGCTCCAGCAGCGCATCGAGGATGCGAACCGAATAATCCTGCTCGACGAGTTCCTGTGCGACATGCCGGCCGATGAAGCCGCAGCCTCCTGTAACCAATATGCGTTTCACGACGACTCCTCAGACAAGTAACCTCGGCGCCCCGAACTTTTCGGCAAAAGGTTTGTTCCCTTGCTTCAACAAAGTTCCTTTGGCCGGTCCCATTGGGAGCCGGCGCAGCGCGATCACCGCGCGGTGCTGGAACATTGGCGCCCCTGTGCTGTTAGGACGCCCGACAGCCCGCGTGTCCCATGTGGCAACGCCGATGATCAAAGGAGATTTCAATGTCTCAGTCGCAAACGACCACCAACCACGACGAAATTCGCAAATGGGCCGAGGAGCGGGATGGCCGGCCGGCAGTGGTGCGCACCAAAGGCGAGGGCGGCATCCTGCGGATCGACTTCGGCGAGCCCGAGGAAGCATTCGAGCCCGTCGAATGGGACGAGTTCTTCCGGATATTCGACGAAAATGATCTGGCCTTTCTGTATCAGGCCAAGACCGGTGAGGGGAAAGCCAGCCGTTTCAACAAGTTCGTCGAGCGCAATCAGAAGGGCTGATGACGCCGGTCAAATGGCCTATCTGTACGGCCAAGTTTTCTTGGAAGGCAAACTAATGCATCAGTTTTGCGCCGCGGGTTTTCGCCATCTCTTGCATGATGCCGTTGAGCCAGTTTTCAGTGGATTGACCAAGCTGTCTGCGGTCGACATCCCGGATCGCTTGCTCGAGCGTCCTCTCGACGAGCCGATCCGATGCCTCGACGTCTGCCAGCAAAAGGCGCGCCGCAAGTCGCAGTTTGGGCAAAAGCGCGAAGACGTCGTCGGAGGGGTCCGACATGGGGGTCTCCCGCCCAGATGCCTGCGGGGGAAAGAGCGCGTTGAACACCGCCTGGCTGCCCGAGGATTTCCGCAAATTGCTGGCGTAGCGGAGATGATCGGGAATGGCGATGTCGTCATCGCCACTGAAGAACACGAAGGGGACACCCCGGCGCATCAACTCATCGGCGATTGGAAACACGCGTCGGCCATTGAGATTGACGTCGAGGATTGCAGCTTCAGCCGTCCCGGTGTGTTTGGATGCCTGTTCGACGGTTGCAGCGGGACCGAGGATGATGGCGCCCATATTGCTGAAAAACCGCGCAAGATCCCCCGCCATCGTCCATTCGTCTTCGACTATCAGAATATGCAGCCCCCGCAGGTCGCGCACGTCGTCATCCTTTCTTGGAACGGAGGTTAGAATGCAGCGGATTTGCCTTCCGAATTCTGTCGTCCAAGGCCGCCTGCAACCGTCTCGTAAGCGCCAGCATGCGATCCGGGACGGCCCCAGCATGGGAACTTCCAAGCGATCCAGGCTCCCCTGATACCACCGGCGTCGGGAGTTTTATGTCAGCAGATCGTTTTGCCATTGAACCACCATTGATATCGGGTTCAACGTCATCCCTGACGTCTTGTTCCATCCGTTTTGCGCGCTATATGGTTGTGTCCTGTCCGATCCGGCCTTGAGGGGATTTCAGGTCGGGTCGGCGAAAGGGGGACATGCCGTGACTGCCCGATCGACTAGATTTCCCATCGTGGGCATAGGCGCGTCCGCGGGCGGCATTCCCGCGATGGAAGGTCTGTTCAAGGGCGTGACCGGTCAGCCTGGTATGGCTTTCGTCATCATCACGCATCTCAGCCCCAAGCGCGAAAGCCTGTTGCACGAGGTCATCAGCCGCTACACCGAGATGCCTGTCATCGTGATCGGGGACGGCATGGTGGTTCAACCCGACCACGTCTATGTGATGCCGCAAAACGTGACATTGGCCATTGAATCGGGGGTGCTGCACCTGCGCCGGCCGAATGGGCTTACCCAGGAGCGCAAGCCCATCGATATCTTCTTCGCTGCATTGGGTGAAGACCAGGGCGAATATGCCGTTGGCGTCATCCTGTCGGGCGGCGACTCCGATGGAACCCTGGGCGCCAAGGCCATCAAGGAGCGGGGCGGGTTTACCGTCGCGCAAGCGCCGGACGGCTATGGGCCGCGCAATCCCGACATGCCACAGAGCGCTATTGCCAGCGGACTCGTCGATGTCGCTGTGCCCGCCGAGGAGATCGGGGCGAAGCTGGAGGCTTTCGCCCGCGGCTTCGATCCGCTGGAGGGGCTGGCGGAAGATGATGGCGACCATACGGCCGACATCGATAAGGTGCGAGAACAGATATACGCCATTCTGCGCAGCCACTCCGGCCACGACTTCTCGGGCTACAAGACCAAGACATTCCTGCGCCGCGTGAAGCGGCGCATGCAGATCGCCCAGGTCCATTCCATCAGCGCTTATATAGACTGGCTGAAGAAGGATGCTCGCGAGGTGATGAGCCTTTTTCGCGATCTGCTGATCAATGTCACCAACTTCTTTCGCGACCCCGATGCCTTCGAGTTGCTCGAGCGAAAGATCATACCGCAGCTGTTCGAAGGCAAGACCGCCAGCGACACCGTCAGGGTCTGGGTTCCCGGGTGCGCCACGGGCGAGGAGGTGTTCTCCATCGGCATCCTGCTGCGCGAACACATGGAGAAGCTTACGGTCGTTCCGCGCGTCCAGATATTCGCCACCGACATCGACGAGCCGGCGCTGGCGGTGGCGCGGGCGGCACGCTATCCGGAAGCCTTGCTGCAAGGTCTTTCTCCCGAACGCAAACAGCGGTTTTTCAACGGCGATGGCGAAAGCTATGTCATCAGCAATGCGATACGCGAACTGTGCATCTTCTCGCCGCACAGCGTCATTCGCGATCCACCCTTCTCGCGCATGGACTTGGTCTCCTGCCGCAATCTGCTGATCTATTTCGGCCCGATCATCCAAAACCGCGTCATCCCTGTCTTCCATTATGCGCTGAAGCCCGGCGGTTACCTTTTCCTTGGCACCTCCGAAAGCGTCGGGCAGCACGACGATCTGTTCGCCACCTTCGACAAGAAACATCGCATCTTCCATGCGCGGGAGCATGCCTCACCGCACATCAGACTGCCGGCCCTGATCGGGGAAAGTCATTCCAGCGTCTTCCCATCCGAAAGCGCCGGCTCGAAGAAGGGACTTGTCGGCTATCCCCTGCGGCAGGCAGTGGAGGCGCAGGTGCTGGAACGGTTCGCGCCGCCGCATGTCCTGGTCAACGCCGAGGGCGATGTCGTCTATTATTCGGCCAGGACCGGCAGATATCTCGAAGCGCCACAAGGGATTCCCAGCCGGCAGTTGCTGACGATGGCAAGGCGTGGGCTGCGGCTGGATCTCCGCGCCGCACTGCGCGAAGCGACGACCACGCGCCGCACAGTGGTGCGGGAAAACCTCACCGTGGAGGAAGACGACGAACGGGTCCAGCCGATCAGGCTGACGATCGAGCCGCTCGCGGAACGCGGCAACGGCGAGCCGCTTTACCTTGTCCTTTTCGAGCCGTCGGGCCCGACGCAGGCCCGCTCAGAGGAAGACGGCGGCAGCCGTGACAGTGACAGCACCGCCGATCTCGAGCGGGAACTGCGCGATACCAGAGAGCGCCTGCAATCGATGATCGAGGAATACGAGACCGCACTGGAGGAGGTGAAATCGTCGAACGAGGAACTCGTCTCCGTCAATGAGGAGGCGCAATCCACCAACGAGGAACTCGAAGCCTCGAAGGAGGAGATGCAGTCGCTCAACGAGGAACTCAACACGATCAACGCCGAGTTGACGGCCAAGATAGAAGAGCTCAACCACGCTAACGGCGATCTGCGCAACCTGTTCGAAAGCACCGACATCGCGACCATTTTCCTCGACCGCAGCCTTGTGGTCCGCACCTTCACGCCGGCGGCGTCATCCTTCTTCAGCCTGCGCCCCTCCGATGTTGGCCGGCCGCTGACGGATTTGTCGAGCCAACTCGACTACCCAGAGTTGAAGCAGCACATCGACAAGGTGTTCGAGACAGGCGAGATCCTGAATCACCATCTGGCGCGCGATGCCAGGGGCTTGTTCCACATGGTCCGCATCAATCCCTATCGGGACAAGGGCAACAGGATCCAGGGCGTGGTGGTGACACTTGTCGACGTTACCACGCTGGCACAGGCAGAAGAGCATCAGCAGGTGCTCATCTCGGAACTCAACCACCGGGTCAAGAACATGCTTGCGGTGATCGCCAGCATTGCAAGCCGCACGCGGGAAAGTTCTGATACGAAGGAGGAGTTCGCGGATGCGCTGATCGGCCGCCTGCATGCCATGTCGCGGGCCTACGGCCTGCTGACCCGGGAGAGATGGAAGGAAGCCTCGGTCAGGGAATTGCTCCAGCAGGAGCTCGAACCCTTCGGCATCGAGCGGGTTGAACTCGATGGCGCAGACGTGAAATTAGGCCCGCAACAGGGGCTTTCCCTCAGCATGGCCATTCATGAACTGGCCACCAACGCGGCCAAGTATGGCGCTTTGTCAAAAACCGACGGCAAGGTCAGTGTGCAATGGTCGATCGAGGATGAC
This sequence comes from Mesorhizobium sp. M7A.F.Ca.US.010.02.1.1, assembly GCF_004023085.1. Lineage (NCBI taxonomy): Bacteria > Pseudomonadati > Pseudomonadota > Alphaproteobacteria > Hyphomicrobiales > Phyllobacteriaceae > Mesorhizobium > Mesorhizobium sp. M7A.F.Ca.US.010.02.1.1. The sequence continues at coordinate 108,424 of NZ_RZRV01000010.1, forward strand.
AGTTTCACATTTGGCTGGCGAGAGAAGGACGGTCCTCTTGTCAAGGCGCCCTTGGACAACGGCTTTGGCCTGACCTTGTTGCAAGGAGAAATCGGTTACAGGCTCGGCGGCCATGTCGAGACCGCGTTCCACAAGGACGGCCTCAGCGTCCAGATCGCGTTTCCGGCAAATCACAAGGAGGCGCCGTGAGCGACGACAGGCCGCGCGTTCTGGTGGTCGAGGACGAATGGCTGATCGCCGAAGACGTCGCGTCTCGCCTGCGTGCGGCGGGTTATCCGGTGATCGGCCCGGTCTCGTCGGTCGCCGCGGCTCGTCAGCTTATCGATGCAGGCAAAGCCGACGTGGCGCTGCTGGACATTCAATTGAACGGTGAAACAAGTCTGCCCGTGGCCGAAACATTGCTGGCTCGCGGCATCCCCTTCGCATTCATGACCGGATTTGGGCCGCGCGACGTTCCCACACCCTTCCGAAACTGCAAATTCGTGCCGAAACCGGCAGGCGACGCTGCACTTCTCAACACCCTGGCCGACCTGGCATCGCTTCGTCCCGACAAACACTCGCTGTGATTTCAAGAGGCCGGTTTCGATCAGTCCAGGGGCTTGTCGGTCGGCCTAGGCGTGGTGCTCGCCTGACGCGGCCGCCCGGCGTTTCGATTGGCAACCGGATTGTCCAGCGGCGGGGCCGATGGCCGGGATGTGCCGGCGGTTTTCGGCGTCAGCGGCTTGGCACCGGCATCTGTGTCACTGGCGTCCCGTCTCGGGTGCGGCAGAGCATCGGCGTTTGGCGACCGGACGCTGGGTTTCGATGTGGGATTCTCATTGCTCATGGCGATAACTTCCTTCGCAGCGGGCGGGCACGACAGTCTCGTCGCCCTGAGTTTATTCTGCGGGTCAACCGCCGCCACGGTCGAAAGTTCCAGGTTCCTCGGCAGCGTCGGTGCTATCCTTGGCGGGGAATCCGCGCAAGGTGGACCCCGCGCAAGATACCGACATCTCAGCCATGCGGTCGCATCACCACCTTGATGCAGCCATCCTGCTTGTCACGGAACGTCTTGTAGAGGTCCGGTCCCGCTTCGAGGTCTGCCCGGTGCGTGATCACGAAGGAGGGATCGATGTCGCCCTTCTGTACCATGGCCAGGAGCGGTTCGAGATAGCGTTGCGTGTGCGTCTGACCCATCCGGAAGGTCAGTCCCTTGTTCATGGCGGCGCCGAACGGAATATGATCGACGAGGCCGATATAGACGCCGGGCACCGAGATGGTGCCGCCTTTGCGGCAGGAGTAAATTGCTTCGCGCAATACATGCGGCCTATCGGTGCCGAGATAGACGGCAGCCTTGACCTTGTCGAGCATGGAGTCGGCACTGGCGCCGGGATCCGACTCGGTACCGACACAGTCTATGCAGCGATCCGGACCGCGGCCATCGGTCATCGCCATCAAGGCGTCGTAGATATCGGAGTTGCTGAAGTCGAGCGTCTCGGCCTTGCCGTGCTCGCGAGCCATCGCCAGCCGCTCCGGCACCTTGTCTATGGCAATGACGCGGCCGGCGCCGAGCATCCATGCGCTCTGAATGGCGAACTGACCAACCGGACCGCAACCCCAGATGGCGACGGTTTCGCCTGGCTCGATGCCGGCGTTTTCAGCCGCCATATAGCCGGTTGGAAAGATGTCGGAGAGGAACAGCACCTGTTCGTCGTCCATTCCCTCGGGCACCTTTATCGGACCGACATCAGCGAAAGGAACGCGCAGATATTCGGCTTGCCCTCCCCAATAGCCGCCGACCAGATGCGAATAGCCGAACAGGCCAGCCGGGGATTGTCCCATCACTTCGGCAGCCTGTTTGGCATTGGGATTGGACCTGTCGCAAAGCGAGAACAGCCCCTTCTGGCAAAACCAGCATTCGCCGCATGAGATGTTGAAAGGCACCACGATGCGGTCGCCCTTTCTGAATTTCGAATGGCCGCTGCCGACTTCCACGACCTCGCCCATCGTCTCGTGTCCGAGCACATCGCCCGACTCCATCGTCGGCATATATCCGTTCATCAGATGCAGGTCCGAGCCGCATATGGCGCAACAGGTGACTTTGATGATGACGTCACGATCATCCTCGATGGCGGGATCAGCCACCTGGTCGCATCGAATGTCGCCTTTGCCGTGCCACGTGAGCGCTTTCATGATGGTGCTCCTGCCTTGGAAGAAGGTCGGCAGAAGAGTCTGCCCGACATTTTGGTTCTGGCGTGAAGGCTGAAGGTCAGCCTTTGGAGGCAGAACCCGGCTCGGCCATCTTGCGGTGCTGTTCGGCCAGCGTGCCTGCCGGCGTCACATGTGCCGCGGCGACCTGCAGCTTGTTCTTCCAGCCGCTGATGACTTGTTCCTCACCGTCCATCATCGCCTCGTAGCCGGCCTCGGCCACATCGGCGGGATTGTCCTTCTCATCGGTGCCGACCTTGGTATCCATCATTTCGGCGCGTTCGAAGAACCGCGTCTGCGTTGCCCCGGGCATCAGCACGGTGACTGTGACTCCTGTGGCCTGCAACTCATGACGCAGTGCGATCGAGAAGGAATCGATGAAAGCCTTGGTGCCGTTGTAGACCGCCTGGAAAGTGCCCGGCATGAAACCAGCGATCGATCCTGTGAAGAGAATGCGGCCTCGGCCGCGGCGTGCCATCCTGGCTCCGAGTTGATGCGCGAGATAGACTGTCCCGGTGATGTTGGTGTCGATGATGCGGCGTACTTTTTTCCAATCCTGATCGACGAAACCACGGCCGAGCCCACGTCCGGCATTCAGGAACAACAGGTCGACATCGCGATCGCCGATCCCGGCGATCAAACGATCGACACCCTCCTCGGTCGCCAGATCGGCCTCGATGGCTTCGACAGTCACACCATGCGAACCGAGCGCCTCAGCTGCCTGCTGGATCGCGGGCTCGTCGGCGGCTAGGATCAGGTGGTAGCCGTCCTTGGCGCACAGTTTGGCGAGTTCCTTCCCAATGCCGCTCGAGGCGCCCGTCACCACGGCCAATTTTTCATTCGTCATCTCGTCCTCCGAGCTTCGCTTCGGCCGAACCACTGTCGGGACGGATTGTTCCGTACGGAGAGGTTGAATGCGTGGCCGTATGCAGGCCGTGACAAGGATTTGTTCTTGAGTTCAATGAACACGCGGCGTGGAGAGGTGGAACAACTCAGGTCCGGGCGAGTTCGATATCATGCAGCATCGTTGCTCCCCTTGTTTGATGCTGCACGATCGGGTCCCCTCAGCCTGATCCGCTCGCGCTTTCTATCGGAAAGCGCGAGCATCTAATCACCTCGACAATCATGTTTTGGAACAACAAACCCGTTCGGCAGTTCGGGGCGCAGGAGGAATAAAATGCAATACGCCGAAGAAATCGCGCTCAGGCGCGTGAAAATGCTGGTCGAACAATATGTTGTCGCCAGGAGCAGGAGATATGATTTCGTCTCGACGGAACTTGCCTGCAAGGCCATTCGCCAAGTCGTACGAAGTCCGATCGAAGACGCCGAACTGGACCATTTGCTGGCTAGAAGCGCGGTCAAACAGGGGCTTTCGGTGCGGTTCGACCGAATAGGTCATTGGCAGGCGGCTTCGCCCGAACTCAGCCAGGAGAAATCGGCATGAGAGCAGTGCTATTGATGTCAGCGGCATTACTCGCCTTGGCGGGGTGCAACGACAATGCCGATCCGGCCAAGTCCAAGACGGACACTACGAACAGCCAGCCGGTGGACAAGAATCCCACGACGGACACCAACCCGACGCCGCAGACCAGCACCGGCGGCGACCAGCAAGGTACGCAGCCAACGCAGCCCGCATCTCCAAAGCCAAGTGGCGACTAGGCCTATGGAGCGACGCAACGCAATAATCTCGCTGGTGATAGCGGCGGTCATCATTGTCGGTTTCGTCGTGGGCTTTTTCTACGTCGATATGGGCTGGCAGACCTCGCCGCTGAAACGCGCGCCGGAGCAGAACCAGGGCGGCAATGCCCCCGCGGATACCGCCCCGGCTGCCGGCGTCCAGAAAAATCCCAGGGAAAACACGGAAATGCCGGGGCAACAGTGATCGATGGCCGGCAGCAACAGGCGAGGCGACGTCGCGGTGACGGTGCCGAACTGAGTTTAATACAGCACGGATCTGGAGTGTGGATGAATGGGCATCCTTTCCGACCTCGACAAGAAACTGACGGACAATATGTACGAGCACGGCAGCGAATTCACCGATGCGGTTTCGGATCTGCCGGAAGCAGTCGTGGAAGCGGTCGAACGGCTGATGTTTTTCATCCAGCCCGACGCGCGCGACACAGTCAGAAGTCAGGTTCTCGGCCTCGTTAACGAATACAGAATCCGAGACGCTTCGAGCGGGGATCGCCCCGACTGACCTTCAGCTTGCGCTGATGTGCCAATTGAAACCGATCTGGACCTCGCTCGCCGCCTCGTGCTCCGGATCGGGAGCCGCGGTCGTTGACGGACACGACGAGCGCTCTAGATCAGATTTACGCAGGCCGCAGTTTTGTTGGGCCGGGGAGACTTATTCCGTGGCGCACCAAACGCCGGATTTGATTGCTAGACGCCGCCATCTCAGGCTCGACTGCCTGTGCCTGCTTCTGCTGATTTTGTCGGCATGCTCATCTTCCGATCAGGTCGAGCAGCAATCACGAACTGCGGCCTCTGCATCGCAGACCGTGATGATGACGCTGGACGCTTGGGCGGCGGGGGCGGCGCCGACCACATACACGGTGGATACGCTGCAATCGATCGGCAAGACGCTTGCCGACGCCGGGGCGCAAATCCGGTCCGCGCAAACCAGTGAACCCGCCGAGCAAGCTTCACTGACAAAGGCAGTCTACGATTTGTCGGTCGCGGTGGCGCTTGCAGAGGCCGGATTGCAGGCGGGCGACCGGCCGGAAGTCCAAGACGCGCAACAGGATCTACGGCTGGCGTCGCGTTCGCTCGCTACCGCCTACGCCAAGTATTTCGCGCCGAAGCCATGAAGAAGCTCATGGAAATATCCCTCGGCGTCGTCACCAGCGTCGGCGGCTTCCTCGAAGTTGGGTCCATGGCGACGGCGGCGCAGGCAGGCGCGATGTTTGGCTTCCAGTTGATCTGGGCGGTGGTGCTAGGCACCATCTGCATCATCTTTCTTGTCGAAATGTCCGGCCGGTTCGCGGCTGTGAGCCATCACACGATCTCCGACGGCATCCGCGAGAGGTTCGGCTTCAACGTCTTTCTATGGCCGTTGCTTGCCGCCCTGCTGGTCAATTTCCTGGTGCTGTCCGCCGAGATCGGCGGCGTTGCCATTGCGCTCGAATTTGCCACCGGCATAGGCTTCCAGTGGTGGGCACTGCCGGTGGCTTTGCTGGCGTGGCTGCTGCTCTGGAAAGGCACGTTCGGCTTCATCGAGAAGGGCGTATCGATCCTCGGTCTGGTGACGCTGTGTTTCGTCGTCGGAGCGGTGATGCTGAGACCCGATTGGACGGCAGTCGCAAGGGGCGCCGTGCCTTCGCTGCCAGTCCACGATGCCGCCAATTACTGGTTCATGGCGGTCAGCATTCTCGGCGCCTCGATATCGCCCTACCTGTTCATGTTCTATTCCTCGGGGGCCATCGAGGACCGGTGGGACAAAAGCTATCTCGGAGCCAATCGGGCCATAGCGGGGTTGGGCATGACCTTCGGGGGCACCATCTCGATCGGCGTGTTGATCGTGGCCGCTCTCGTGCTCGCCACGCATGGCGTCACCCAGGTGGACGACTATCACCAATTGCCGTTGATGCTGATATCCATATTCGGCTTCTGGGGCTTCGTGCTGTTTGTTGCCTCCCTCGCCATTGCCTGCTTCGGCGCCGCACTAGAGGTCGGATTGCAACAAGCCTATCTTGTGGCCCAGGGTTTCGGCTGGAATTGGGGCGAGGATCGCAAGCCGCGCGACGATCCGGGTTTCAGCGCTACCTACACGATATCATTGCTTTTGGCGGCTATTCCCATAGCGCTTGGTCTCGATCCGCTGAGGCTCACCATCTTTTCCATGGCGCTGACGGCAGCCAGCCTGCCGCTGACGGTCGTCCCGTTCTTGTTTCTGCTGAACGACAAAACTTATGTCGGCGAGCATCGCAACGGCATTATCTCGAATGCCGCGGTCATCTTCATCATCGCGCTTGGCTTCGTGCTGGCCGTGGTGACCATCCCGCTGCAGATATTCGGAGGCACATGATGAAGTTGCTGCGTGATCTCCTGGACAAGCAGGTGGTCGATCGCGAGCAGGTCAAGATCGGCAAGGTCGACGGGCTGGTGGCGGAGTTGCGGCCTGGCAAGCCGCCTCGGATCATTGCCATCGAGCTCGGCTCCATCACCCTGGCACGTCGCCTCGGCGCACGGCCTGGGCGCTGGATGGCGCGGCTCGCGGTCAAGTTGGGTGGCAAGCAGCATGGCGAACCCCATCGGATCGCCTGGCACAAGGTAAAAGATATCGGCATCGATATCGAGTTCGACATCGATGTGCGAGAAACGTCGATCTTCGCCTGGCAGGACTGGTTGCGCGACCATGTCATCGGGCGCATTCCGGGAGCTTGATGATGGCCACGGTCAATCTCGAGCATCTGGCTGGGCGACGCGTACTCTCGCAGCGCGGCAAGAATGTCGGCTATATCGAGGAGATCCACGCCGAACGGGATGGTGACGATTTCGTCGTCACCGAATTCCATGTCGGGGTCTACGCCGCTTTCGAGCGCCTCTCGGCCTCGGCCATAGGCGTGGCAATGCTGGATCTTTTCCGATTGCGCCGCCGCGACGGTCTATATCGCATCCCTTGGAACAAGCTCGACATTTCCGATCCCGCGCGACCGCGGCTGCTGTGCCCAATGACCGAACTCTCAGGCATGAAGGGCGCACCAGACCTCCAGGAATAGGCCGTGGTGCCGCATCGTAGGGATCATTCTCAGCGCAGCATGCTTGCCGCCAGGAAAACCACGGCTGCTATCAAAACGACAGCTGCAATCACCAAAACCGGCCAGTTGGCGCCAGGCCGCAGTTCCGGCTCGCCTTCGACCGGGCGCATGGCATTGGCAAAGCTGGCATCGTTTTCGAATTCTGGACGATTGCGCGGCGGACTTGTCCCAGCGACCGGATTTTGTGTGTCCGCGGCCTCTGCGTCTGTCTCAAGCGGGGCAATGGCGGGATCGAACCCCGGCGTCTTGTCCTGCGTCGCTCCTGCCTGAACTTCGCCTCTGGCCGCGGCAGGGGTCGGACTTGAAACCTTGGCCATGATTTCTCCCTTTCAACCACGCCCTGGCAGACTTGCACTTGTGAGCGCGGCGAGAGCAAAGCTTGCGTGCGCCGGAGCGGCCTACCACGGTCGATTTGCTCGCCATGCGGTCCTCGTAGCGCACGCCAAACTTCTGCCGCCGCCGATTTGTTCCAAGCAGCAACACCCACGGCCTGAGTCGGTTCACACGAGGCTGTGGCGCTCAAGAATTTGGCTGTGGAGCATGGCGTCGCAAATCGGCGTTGGATCAGCCTTGGCAGATCATATGAACAGTCACTGCTCGCTGCGGGAAAATGAACCGACCCGTCGCTGCCTCGCGATTGAGGCCATGACGGCAGGTTCGCGATCAATTTCACAGCAGATCTTTCCGAAGGAAGATGCGGGCATGTCCAGGGATCCCGAATTCGACTTTGCCAAATTCCTCGAAACCATGGCGCATGTAGAATACCGGTGCCTGGAAACTGCTCGTCTCCACGACGGCCTTCTTACAGCCACGCCGGATGGCTTCTTCCTCGACAGTCCTGAGAAGTTGTGAGCCAAAGGATTGGCCACGCAACTGCTCAGGCAGGAAGAACATGTCGAGAAACAGGAGCCCGAGCTCCGTTCTGCCCCAAAGCCCGCCCCAGACTCTTCCTGAGTGGTCGCAAAGCTCCGCTCCGATGACAGCTCGGTCGTCGATCCCGGTCTGTGCGATGTTGTATTGATAGAGCGCTGCGGCGGCCCGCGCTCTATCATCCTCGCTATACGTCAAAGCGGTTGTAAATCTCTCGGATCGGAATGACATGCATTTTCCTCCTGGGTGGGCACAGGCATGAGACCCGCCGGCAACGTCGGTCACGGCCAAGATGAACTCGTTGCCAACGCCAAGAAAATAAATCCGACAGCCATCTCAGGCGCCTTCGAACGCCGCGGGCTTTGTGGTCTTCACAAAATGTTACGTGAGGGAACGTTCGCGCCTGACTCTTCTTAGGCAATCGAGGCGGTTGTCGCCTCGTGGATTTTGAAGGAGAAGAAGAATGCCCAATCAAGGTGGTAGTCACGAACAGCATGTGAAGGCAGGCCAGCAGAGCCACAAGAACGCCGACAATAAAAACCGTCAGCAACAGCAGGCCGCTGGTGGTGGTCAACGGCAGCAGGGCGATGGATCCGGCATGCGTGGTGGAACCCACGAACAGCACGTGAAAGCTGGCGAACAAAGCCACAAGAACCGCTGATCGCGGTTGATTTCAGCAGACCCACCCCGAAGTATCGGGGTGGGTCTGATTGCATCTGAAGGGGTACCGACGAAGAGGCCGGGTCGCGAAGTCGCCCCGGCGGCTTTGGCGCCGGGCACAACCAGTCAGGCAGCTTGCTCCAGGGCGCGCTCATTGACACCGCCTTCGCCCAGCCCGGAAAGCGCTTCGTCCGTCGCGACCTCCTCTTTCAATGTCTCGTTGAGGAGCTTGACCACGTCGCTCTTGCCAAGCTGTTCAGCCCACGCGACCAACGTGCCATAGCGCGCGATTTCATAATGCTCGACGGCCTGTGCCGCGCCGACCAGCCCTGCATCCAGCGCCGGGTCACCCTTGTATTCGTCGAGAATTTCCGACCCTTCCTCAAGAATGCCGTCGATCGCCGGACAGGTCTTGCCGCGGGCCGGTTTGTCCATAAGTTCGAACACTTGCTCGAGCCGATCGACCTGGCCTTCGGTTTCCATGCGATGTTTCTCAAAGGCCGCGGCCACCTCCTCGGATTCGGCGCCCTTTGCCATCTTCGGCAAGGCTTTGAGTATCTTCTTTTCAGCGTAGTAAATGTCCTTCAGCCCATCGAGGAACAAAGCCTCCAGTCCCTTTGTCGTCGCTCTTTTTGCAGTCGCCATGATTTGTCTCCCTGGATTGTCGTGAAAGCTCACCGGCGGTGTAGCCATGGACTAACTTTCCATGGAAGCAGTTGTTCCCTGGGCGCGACTCGGAAGGGCAGCACGCCAAACACCGCTTTTGTCGAAAACCGATCGCTGTCAAAAGGCGATGGATGATGACGGTGTGAGAACCGCCGGCAGGGGACGGAGAGCACCGGGGTTCTTCGCGCGATATGGAGCAGATGGTGAAAAGAAACCCTTCCGATGGGTTCATATACGAAATCATATTTACATATAAAACAAATCATGATGATCTTGCAGTCGTGCAACGCTAAGGTGGTTGGTTCCGGCGTATATCGCTGAGCCTGAATGCCAGCAGATGATCGTGCACAAATGAAATCAACATGATGTCGCGGTCGAGCCAGCCGTGCATTGGTCGGATCCGGGGAGTACGGCATGCCGTTTGATGTCATCGTTGTCGGAGCCGGCGCAGCCGGGGCTGTTCTTGCCGCCCGGCTCACCGAAGATGCGGCCACGACCGTGCTTTTGCTGGAAGCGGGGCCGGACTACCGGAGCGGCGAGCAACCTGCCGAGATGACGAGCCCAAATCCCTTCAACCTGCTGCTTCCCGATCATTTTCAGCAGCAATACATGTATCCCGACCTGATGGCTCGCCGCACGAAGCGGCAGGAGCATCGGGTCTACTGGCGCGGCAAGGGGCTTGGCGGTTCGACGGCCGTCAATGGGCAGATTGCCATTCGCGGCGTGCTCCATGCATTCGACCGCTGGGAGGAAATCGGATGCAAGGGCTGGTCGGGAGCGGATGTGCTGCCCTTCTTCTGCCGCCTGGAGGACGACCCGATCGCGGCCAATTTTCACGGCAGCGGCGGCCCGATTCCGATCTACCGCGCGCCTGTCGAAAGCTGGGGAAGCGTCGACAAGGCCATGCGCCAAAGCGCGATGGCTCTCGGCCATCCTTGGCATGACGATCTCAATGCTCCGGATGCCGAAGGGGCTTGCACCTATCCCATCAACAGTCGAGCCGGCAAGCGCGTGTCGGTCAATGACGGCTATCTGGAAGCGGCCCGCGACCGGCCGAACCTCACCATCATCGGGCAGGCGACAGTGGACAAGGTGCTTTTCGATGGCAGGAAAGCGATCGGCGTTTTGGCCATCGTGGCCGGTCAGGTTCGCAAATTCGAGGCGCCGCTGATCGTCCTCTCGGCCGGCGCCATCCACTCTCCGGTCATCCTGCAGCGCTCGGGCATCGGTCCGGCGGCTCTCTTGAATCGAAAGGACATCGAGGTGCTTGCCGACCTGCCGGTCGGCGAAGGTTTTTTCGACCATCCTTATTGCCGCATCGAACTGAAGCTGAAGCCGGAATTCAAGGCGACCGATGTCGACGCGCGGCATACCAACTGCTGTGTGCGGATGAGTTCCGGCGTGCCGGGTGCCGAGCGCGACGACATTCTCTACGTCGGCATGAACCATGGCGGTATCGGCGTGGAGTCCGACAGCGCCCAGTTCGGCGAGGCCATGGTCAATCTGATCCTGATGGAGGCCAAGAGCCGCGGCACCGTGCAACTGCGTTCCGCCAACCCTTTCGACCAGCCGATCGTGGAAGAGAACATGCTGGACGATCCAATGGATCTCCAGCGCATGCGTATCGCCTATCGCCACCTCGGCGAGATTGCCCGGCAGGCGCCGATCCAGGCGATCGCCGAGCGCGTCCTGCTGGGGGATTCCGATCTGCCTTTGTCATGGCTCGAAACGGCAAGTGACGAGGAGGTCGACAATTTCCTGCTGGCGCAGTCTTCCGATGCGCAGCATGGGATCGGAGGCTGTTGCATGGGACGGCCCGGCGAGGCCGTGGTCGATCCGGAATGCCGGGTCTACGGTTTGGAAGGATTGCGGGTTATCGATGCGTCGATCATGCCACTCGATTGCCAGGCAAACACCAATCTCACCTCGATCATGATTGGCGAGAAAATGGCCGACAGCCTGCGCCGGTCCACCTGACAGCTCTCTGCCGAACTGCATATGGTCGCGAGGGCAGGCCCGCGCAAAAAGGCGCGGGCCTTGAATGTCAGCGAGTGACGTCCACGGTAATCGTCTTCAGGTCGCACATTTCCATCAGCGTGTGCCGACCCCCGGTGCGACCGAGGCCGCTCTGCGTCCCGGCGGCGCCGCCGGCAGGGATGTGCGGCTCCCAATAACAGCTCATCTCGTTGATGTTGACGATGCCGACCTTCAGGCTTTCAGCAAAGGCAAAGGCGTTCTTTATGGTGCTGGTGAAGACCGCGGCCGACAGGCCGTAGGGGCTGGACGCCGCAAGTTCCATCGCCTCTTCGTCGGTCTCGAAGGTCAGCACCGGTGCAATCGGCCCGAAGGATTCCTCGACATTGAGCAGGCTTTCCCGGGTCAGTCCTGTGACGATCGACGGCTCGAAATAGAGATTGGTGGCAAAGCCCGCTGCCACATTGCCGCCGGTGACGATCTCGGCGCCACGCGCGCGGGCGTCCGCGATGTGGCTGAGCACCTTGTCGACGGCCACCGCATTGTTGATCGGCCCCATCGTCGTCGCGGGATCGAAAGGGTCGCCCATTTTCACCTTCGCGGCCGCTTTCACGAGACCTTCGATGAAACGGTCATGGATGGATTTGTGCACCAGAACGCGTTCGGTGGCCGTGCAGATCTGCCCGGCATTGGCAAAGCAGCCGGCTCCCACCTGGGCGGCGGCCATGTCGATATCGGCGTCGGCCAGGACGATGGTCGGACCGTTGCCGCCCATTTCGAGCAGAAGCGGCTTGCCCGCGCCACGCCGGGCGATCGTCGCGCCGGTGGCGGAACTGCCGGTGAAGCCGATGGCATGGGTGCCCGGATGAACGACCGCCTCGTCGCCCACCTCCGCACCGTCACCCAGAACGAGATTGATGGCGCCGTCCGGCAGGCCCGCCTCGATGAAGCATTCGACAAGTGCAGTGGCAATCAGCGACGTCGTCGGCGCGGGCACCCAGACGACGGTGTTGCCCGTTGCGACGGCCGGTCCGAGATAGTAGAGGCAGGGCAGGGCAAGCGGGAAATTCCAGGGTGTGATGATGGCAAAGACGCCCTTCGGCTGCAGGAAGCTGAAGGCGCGCTTGTTGGCATCGGCAAGCGGAAACGCCGCCGTCTCCAGCCACTTCATCTGTTCTGCCGCATTGCGGAAGCCGAGAGCCGCCGCCGACGCTTCGGCCTTTGCTTCGCTGTGGAACGGCTTACCCTGTTCCAGGCAGAGCAGGCGCGCAAGCTCCTCGGCGCGCCTGTCGATCGCGTCGGCAATGCGCATGCATAGTTGAGCGCGCGCGAAGGTTCCCATCTTGCGCATGGTCTCGCGTGCGCCTTCGGCGGCTTTCACCGCGCGACCGACATCGGCGCGGGTGGAAAGGGAGAGATAGCCGAGATGCTCGCCCGTCGAAGGACTGTCGATTTTCAGGAATTTGCCCGAGCTGCCGGCAATCCACTCGCCGCCGATGCGGTTGATGCCGATGCGGGCGGCTGCTTCCGGCTCCGAGACGATCGCCATGCCGCGCAGGTTGGGGCCTTCGAGAGACGATTTGAAATGGACTGTCATCATGCGTTCCTTTGGCCGAATTCGGATTGGATGTTCAAAATGGCGGCACGGCTGCGCTCCACGGCTGCGATGAAAAGTCTGCTGCCGGCCTCTGCGCTCGCCTCCGATGGCGTGCCGATGACGCCGTTGTCGCGGATGGCTTCGAAACGGCGCCAGACGGTGACGGCCGGCGCGGCGTAAAGGTGAGGATCCGGCCAGGATGGCGAAGTGCCGCCTGGCGGGATGAGATCGCGGCGAACGCTGTCGCCAAGCACATGCATCATCAACGAGGTTTCAAGCGCGCAAGCGTGACCGGTGCCCGTGGCGGCATCGGGCAGGGCCTGCGCCGCCACGTCGGCGATGAGATCGAAATACGAGAAACCCGCGGTGACGATGCCACGCTGGCCAAGGGTGGTGATCGCCACCTGGATCGCGGCGCGGTTTCCGCCATGGCCGTTCAGCATGACCGGCAGGAAGCCGTCTTCGGCAAGGCAGGTGCAGAGATCGACGAGCACGGCGATGAAGGTCCGCGGACTGAGGCTCATCGTGCCGGAGAAGGAGCGATGATGCTCGGACGAGCCATAGGCGAAAGGTTCGGCGACCCGCATGGAAGCCTGTCCTTCCGCCGCGGCGAGAGCGACTGCTTCCGCAAGCCAGCAATCGACGCCGAGAGGCAGATGCGGGCCATGTTGCTCGACAGCGCCGAGCGGCAGAATGACGACGGGTTTATGCACGCCGGCTGTCGCGTGTCTTTCCGTATCCGGCGAGGTCATCAGCGCAAAGCTGGACCTGAGCGGGATCGGCAAGGCCGGAACTGGCTCGCTCATCGTGCTGCCTCGACGAGCCGCGCCTTGGCGTAGGTCATGCCGGAATCGGCCAGGAGAGCGACCATGATGATTGCACCCTTGTAGAGTTCGAGGCTGGAAGGATCCGTGCCGAACACCCGAAGCGCAGTTGTCAGCAGACTGACGATCAGGGCGCCGACGACCGCCCCCCACACCGTTCCCCGTCCGCCGAAGATACTGGTGCCTCCAAGCACGGCAGCGGCGATCGCGTCCAGAAGCAGCGAGGTACCGCCGATATTGGGCGTCACGACAGGCACCCGGCTGATCATGATCACGGCCGTCAGGAAGACGAAGATGCTGGAGGCGCAATAGACGAGGATCGTGTGTTTCGTCACCGGGATGCCGGCAAGTTCCGCGGCTCCGGCATCCGACCCGAGCGCATAGGTACGCAGCCCGAAACGGCTGTGCCGCATCAGGATTGCTGCTACGGCAACGATCAGGAGCGTTGCGAAGATGACATTGGGAATGCCAAAGCTGCGCTCAATGCCGACCGCGCGAAGCGTCGGATCCTTCAGCATCAGGACGCCTTTGGAGGCAACGGCAAGCGTTGCGCCCTGCAGCGCGACCATTGTGGCCAGTGTCGTCACGAAGGGCGGTATCTTCAACAGTGCGATAACGGCGCCGTTCGCGAGGCCGATCACCACCATCACGGCAAAGCCGACGAGCAAGGCAAGCGGCAGGCCGGCGCCGCCGTCGATCAGGCTGGCGATGAAGACGGCGCAGAAGGCGACGCCGACGCCGGCGGACAGGTCGATGCCCGCCGTCAGCAGAACGATCAGAGCCCCAAGCGCCAGGATGGCGATCGGGGTCGCCTGGGCGACGATGTTGATGAGGCTGGCGGTTGAAACGATGCGGGCGTCGATGAGCGCGAAGATCGCCAGCAGGATGACCAGCAGGATCAACGGCGAGAGGTCGAGAAAGCGCCTGCACCAGATGTTCTGTTGGCGGGTCATGAGGGTTCTCTCATCGGATGTGCCAGTCTTCGACCGGTTCGCGCAGGCCTGATTTGACGCTGCGCAGGATTGCATCATTGACGGCGACGGCGCGCAGGGCGTCGCCAACCGGCATCACGAAAGGGGTATCGTCGCGAACCGCCGAAATGAAATGGTGGACCTCCTCGAAGAGATCCCCGGTGATACGGCCATTGACGGTCGGCCAGTGCAGGGCGTCGGGTTGCGACCACTGTCCATGCGACAGGATGCGTAGACCGTGGTCGCGCACGTCGAGGTCGATCATGCCTTCGGTGCCGATGATTTCCGTGCGTGCCCAGATGCCGGTCGGAACGGTCGGTGGCAGCGTCCAGCCGAAATAGAGCTGTCCGCTCATTCCGTTCGACAACTCGACGGTGGAGAAGATCGCATCTTCGGATCTAACTCCGAGCGAAGGCATGAGCTTGGCGACGGGCCGGGAGTAGACGGCGATGATGTCCGAACCCGAGATCCATTGCAGCGCATCCACGTCATGCACGCCGAGGTAGAAGCAGACGCTCGAATTTCCGTTCATGCGAAGACCGACTTCGCGACTGGTGAAACGGCCGCTGCTGCCGTGGATCGGCTCGCCGATCCGCCCGGATCTTACCGCTGCCGCGGCCTCGCAATAGCGCGGGTCGAACCGCAGGATGTGGCCGACCAACAGGCGCGCGCCGTTTCTCTCCGCCGCTCTAGCAATCGCCTTGGCAGCGGAAAGATCGTGAGCCATCGGTTTTTCGAGCAGCACCGGCTTGCCGGCATCGAGCAGCGTGCGGCAGACGTCTTCATGCAGCGTGTCGGGTGCCGCCACGATATAGGCGTCGGCGGCATTGGCGGCCAGCGCTGTGGCGGCATCGCGGAAATGCCGGGCACCGAAATCGGACGCGGCCTTGCTCCCCGTGGCAGCATTCGGATCAAGGAATGCCGACAGTTCCGCGACAGGGCTCGCGGCAACCACCTGCGCATGCAGGAGACCCATGTAGCCGGCACCGACGATGGCGATTTTCAGCTTGCTCAAAGGGTCTCTCCTTACAGGCATGGTGCAAGGTTGGATGCTGGCCGGGGTGCGCAAGCTGGTGGTGTGATCGTGCGATCACCGAAGGCCAGCGTCATCACGTCTTCTTCCGTCGCCCCACGAGCCAGCGTGCCGACAGAGTGGCCTTCGCGCATGACGACGATGCGGTCGGCAACGCCGAGAACCTCGGGCAACTCGCTCGACACCATGAGGATCGCCGCGCCCTCGGCCTTCAATCTTGCGATCAGGTGATGGAGTTCGGATTTTGCGCCGACGTCGACGCCGCGTGTCGGCTCGTCGAGCAGGATGATCTTCGGCTTGGTGGCAAGCCATTTGCCGATGACGACCTTCTGCTGATTGCCGCCCGAAAGCTCGATGGTCATCTTGTCGGGCTGGGCCGGCCGCACGCCCAGTGAGCCGATGAGATCGCGCGCGAGTGCCAGGATGCGGCGAGGTCTCAGCAGGCCGAAGTGACTGTTGTCGCGAATCCAGGCGAGGGACAGATTGTCCCTGATCGACATCGTGCCGACGAAGCCTTCCAGATGCCGGTCTTCGGGTATGTAGACGATGCCGGCGCGATTGGCGGCCTTGGTGTCGCCGCCGGTCTGCTGCCCGCCGAAAATTCTGAGCGTGCCGCCATGCATGGTCTCGAGGCCGGCAATCAGCCTGAGCACCTCGGAGCGGCCGCTTCCCATCAGGCCGGCGAGCGCGACGATTTCGCCCCTGCACACGCTGAGCGTGGCCGACTTCAAGAGCTTGCCATCGGAGATGTTGCTGATCTCGATCGCGGTTTCGCCGACTTGCGCTTCGAGATAGGGGAAGATGTCGCCGACATCGCGCCCGACCATCATGGAGACGATCTCGGCCTCGTTGGTCTGGCGGGTCTGGCGCTCGCCGATGAACCGTCCGTCACGCAGAACGACGACGCGGTCGCACTGGCTGAAGATCTCTTCCATCTTGTGCGAGATGTAGAGGATGCCGGCGCCGCGAGCTCTCAGCCTGTCGATCAGGTCGTAGAGCTGGTCGCGCTCGCGGTTGGAGAGCGCGCTGGTCGGCTCGTCCATGATGAAGAACCAGGCATCGGACAGAACGGCACGGGCAATTTCCACCATCTGCCGGTGCCCGACGGAAAGCGTTCGCAGCTCCGCGCCAATGTCGATATCGAGCGACAGCTCGTCCATGATGGATTTCGCATCGCGCCGCATCCGGGCCCGGTCGAGAAATCCCAGGCGGGTATGCGGTTCGCGGCCGATGAAGAGATTCTCCGCCACCGTCAGGTCCGGCGAAAGGCTGAAATGCTGATGGATGACGCTGATGCCCTTGGCGTCGCTGGGGGAGTGGAACTGGACGGCGTTGCCGTCGATGACGATCTCACCCTCGTCCGGACGATGCAGACCGGAAATGCACTTCACCAGCGTCGATTTTCCGGCCCCGTTCTCGCCGGCAAGTCCTACCACCTCGCCGGCCGAGACGGCAAAGCTGACACCGTCGAGTGCCTTGACGCCCGGAAAAGACTTGCCAAGCCCGCGCAAGGCGATGCTGTGTTTGCCGACCGGTGTTGCGGCGGTGTTGCGGGGCGACGGGGTGGACTTGCGGCCACTGGTTTTGAACAGGGCGGCGACACTCTCCGGCTGGCTGGTGAGAACGGCCACCAGAATGAGGCTCGCGGTCACGAAGTAGATCAGGATCTGTGGTACCTGCAGGAAGGACAGGCCGGTGTTGATGACGCCCAGCAGCAGCGCCCCGATCGCCGTTCCCCAGATGGAGCCCTGGCCGCCGGACAGTTTCGTGCCGCCGATGATGGCGGCTGTGATGGCTGTAAATTCAAGCCCGGTGCCGGCAAGCGGCTGTGCCGAACCAAGGCGGCCGATGGTGAGGATCGCGCCGAGCCCGGCCGTTGCGCCGGCAATCAGGTAGACGGAGATGCGCACGAGGTCGACGGGAACCAGTGAGGCCCGCGCTGCTCCCGCATTGCCGCCGACCGCATAGATCCAGCGCCCGTACACCGTGCGATTGAGCACGAACCACCAGAGGCCCAGGCAGATGGCGGCGATGATGACGGAGACCGGCAGGAGGCCGATCGTCTCGCGTCCCGCGAAAAGCAGGACCGGATCGGCGACCGCGATGCTCGATGCGCCGGAGAGACTGAGCGCCAGGCCGCGCGCAAACGCCATGGTGGCGAGCGTTGCGATGAATGGGGAGATGCCGGCAAAGCCGATCAGCGCTCCATTGAGCAGACCGATTGCGGCACCGCCACCGATCGCGGCGAGAAGGCTCAAGCTCGCCGAGCCGGTTGCCGTGTAGGCAAGGCCCGCGGCGATGCCGGAACAGGCAAGATTGCTGCCGACGGAAATATCAATGCCGCGCGCTATGATCACGGCCGTCATGGCAAAAGAGATGAGGGCGATGACCGCACTCTGCTGCGCGATACTGACAAGATTGCCGGTCGACAGAAAACGCGGATCGATCCAGCCGAAGACGGCGATGGCGACCAGCAGCACCGCGATGAGAACCGGTTCGTTGCGCCGCAGTAACGGAGAGGTCCAGGACTGGAACATGGGTCGGTCCTCTTATCGAGCATCATGCGCGGTCACCACGGAAGCGGCGACGGCGATCGTCAGGAAAAGGGGACGCCGGATGATATGTCATCCGGCGCTTGAGCCGCTTTAGGCTGTTACTTTGCCAGGGTCATGGCGGTCGCCGGAACCTTGGGACCGAGTTGCTCGGTATAGTTCTTGGCTTCCACCGCCTCCTTGTCGGTGTTGATGTATTCGAAGGTGAGGCCATCCGCCTTGAGCTTTGCCGCCGTCGCATCCGAGGTCACGAAATAGGTCGGCATGTAGAGATCCTGCGGCAGCTTTTCGCCGTTGGCCAGGCGAGCGGCAACGGCGATGTTCCAGTAGCCGACACGATAGGCGCCGGTCAGCACGTCCATCACCATCTTGCCGTCGTCGATCAGCGGCTTCATCTCGGCGTCGCCGTCATAGCCGCCGTAGAGCAGCTGGGTTCCCATCGAGCTGGCAACGGAATCGGCGGCCAGGCAAAGGCTGTCGGAGATGCAGCCGATGGCCTTCAGATCCGGATAGGTGGTGAGCCAGGTCTGGGCGGCATTGGTTGCCTTGGCTGCGTCCCAGCCGGTCGGCTCGATGCCGACAACCTTGATATCCGGAAACTCCTTTTTCAGGGTTTCGACAAAGCCTTTTTCGCGCGTGTCGGACACGAAGTTACCACGCGAACCGACGAGCAGGGCGACTTCGCCCTTGCCGCTAAGCGACTTGCCGAGCGCGCGGGCAACCATCGACATGTTGTCGTAGTCCGGATAGAGCGTCGAGTAGTTCGAGCCGGCCTCGACCTTGTTGCCCATGGTGATCACCGGAATGCCGGCGGCGGTGGCTTTCTGGATGACCGGAATGACCGCGTTCTTGTCGATCGGATCGATCAGGATCGCGCTGACGCCCTGATTGATGAAATTCTCGATGATGCTGACCTGTTTTTCCAGACTGCCCTCGGCGCTCTGCCAGGTGGATTTCACCCCATAGTCGGCGGCAGCCACGTCGCCCGCTTCCTTCATGCGGACAAAGAAGGAATTCTGCAGGTCGATTGCCGCAAGCCCAAGAACCTTTTCCGCGGCAAGCGAGGGCGTCGCGGTGGCGAGTGCGAGCAGAGCAATGGATGCTTTCAAGGAAAGGCGCATGTTTCAGTTCTCCTCTTGTTGCGACAGGGCGATTCTTCGCCTCTTTTTCATGTCCCGCACGACGACCGTCCCAGCGACAGGCATTCCGGCGGTATTCCGCGGCACTCGTGCCGTATCCATGTCAGGGCCGCGCCCTGCGTGGACCGGCCTTGCTCGACCTCAGCCATTCAGGCCCTCGACACCGGCGCCGCAGACAAGTCCGGCGATGCGGGCGCCGCGCGGTGGCTTGAAAGCTCCGCTCGTCAACGCGGCCAGCGATGCCGCGCCGCTGAGGTCGGCGGCGATGCCGAATTCGAACCAGAGCAATTCAGCGGCCTTCTGCATGTCCGCATCCTCGACAAGGACGATATCGTCGACGTGCTTGGCGACGATCGCGTAGATGCTTTCATCCGTGCGGCCGCAGGCCATGGTCGCCACCTTCGTCGTTATCTCGGGCAAGCGAACGACACGGCCGGCAGCCAGGGAGGCGTGAAGGGTCGGTGAACCGGTCGGCTCGACACCGATGATCCTGGCTTCAGGTTTGACGTGCTTCAGGACTTCGGACATGCCACTGATAAGGCCGCCACCGCCGATCGCGACGATGTAGATGTCGGCATCGGGAATCTGTTCGACCATCTCCAGCGCCACGGTTCCCTGACCGGACACGATCTGCGCATCGGCGAATGGATGCATGTAGAAGGCGCCGCGCGCCTTTGCCTCGGCCGATGCCGCCTCATGCGCTTCATCCCAGACATTGCCTGCGAAGCGAACGTCAGCGCCCCATTTGCGCAGCTTTTCCGCCTTCAGCGGGCTTGCATTGTTCGGCAGGTAAATGGTGGCGGGAACGCCGGCCTGGGCAGCCACATAGGCGGTGGCCAGGCCGTGATTGCCACCGGATGCGGCGATCAGTCCGTTTTCGATCCGGCTTGGCTCGAGCGTTTTAACCCGGTTCGTGGCGCCCCGAATCTTGAAGGAGCCGCTTACCTGGAGGCATTCCAGTTTCAGATAGACATCATTTTGAAGGTTTGCGCCCGTGGCATGGTCGAGCTTGACGACCGGGGTGCGCCGTATGAAGGGGGCAATGCGCCGGGCAGCCGCAATGATGTCCTCATGGCTCATCGGTCAGTGCCTCCGGATATTCGTTGGCAAGCACGAAGCAGCAATTCCCCGGACGCACGCGGCCGGGCTGACGCTTGGCGAAAACGATGCCGTCGATGGGGTGAAGGAGATCGATGGGCGCGCGTGACGGCGTGTGGAGGAAGTGAATGCGTCCGGCAAGGTCGCCTTTGCTGACGGCACTGCCGAGCGGGCTCAAGGGCTCGAAGACACCGTCCTCCTCGGAAAGCAGATAGCCTTCGCTTCCGGGCACCTTGAGCACGCGCGCGTTGGCGCCAGGGGCGATGTCAGGCGCGCCTTTCAGGACGCCTGCATGTTTCAGCACATTGCGGATGCCCCTGCGGCAGATGGCCAGCGCATCCGGACTGACAAGGCCGCCGCCGGCCATCTCACTGCCGATAACGATCAGCCCTTGGTGGTTGGCGGACGCGGTCGAAGTCCGGGTTTCACCGAGATTGTCGACCATGACAACGGTCGGCGCCCCGAAGGCGAGCGTCGCCCTGATGTTCTTGCGATGCCCTTGCGCGGTCGGGGATGGCTCAATGATTGCGCTCGGCAAGATCATCAGGGACGAACCGCCGGAATGGAGATCCAGGAAGTAGTCGGCCTTCGGAAACAGGATGTCATGCACATAGGCCGCGATCTGGCTTGTCAGCGTGCCGTTGAAATCGCCCGGGAAACTGCGGTTGAAATTCAACCCGTCGACCGGGGAGGTGCGGGTGCCGGCCTCGACAGCCCGAATGTTGATGGCCGGAATCGCAATGATGCGACCGGCAATATCCCGTGAATCGATCTCGCGCAGAAGCTCGCCGAGCGCGATCGGCCCCTCATATTCATCGCCGTGGTTGCCGCCCTCGATCAGGACCGTCGGACCGTCTCCGTTCTTGATGACGGCGAGCGGAACGCGGACCGTGCCCCAGGCATCGTCGTGCGGCGATTGGGGCACATGGAAGAAGCCGATCTGCTTGCCCTCGCGATCGAAATCGACCGACGTGTAAACACTGTTGTTCCGGGGAGCGATGGTTGCGCGCACAGTGTTTGCAGGTCTCGGTACGGTCATCGGGTCGGCCTCGAATTCATTGTCCGGCCATCATGTCAGTTTTATATATGGTGTCAAGTTTGGATATAAAACCAATGGCAATTCCGATTTCTTATCTCTATCGTGCGCGGACCACCGGGGATTCTTCGAATGTCAGATGACGCAAAAGAGAGTGGCAAACCGACCTATTCGGCCCCGGCGCTGAGCAAGGGCCTGGATGTTCTGGAACTGCTGGCGGAAGCGCGGGCACCCTTGACGATGAAGGAGATCGCGGAAGGCCTCGGCCGTTCGAAGAATGAGATATTCCGAATGCTGATCGCGCTGCAGGAACGTCAATACATCGAGCGCAACGCCGAGACCGACGCCTATTCGTTGACCGACAAGCTTTTCAAGCTGGGGCTGCACACGCCGAGCGCTCAGGATCTCATGTCCGCCGCCATGCCCGAACTGACGCGGATTGCGGGGGACTCAAATCAGTCGCCGCACCTGGTCGTCTTCAATCACGGCTTGACCGTCGTAACCGCGGCCGTTCCCGGGGGCGAGGACATGGCGTTCACGCTACGTCTTGGATACGGCCGCCTGGCCACCGACGCGACCTCCGGCCATGTGATACTTGCCTTCCAGCCGTCAAAGGTCGCGGCGCGGATGATCGATGAAAGTGAGGCGCACTCCCCGGCGCCGCTGGATCGTGACGCGCTGGAAAAGCAGCTTCGGATCATCCGCGCGGACGGCTACTGGATGCGCGAAAGCCGCGACTTCGTCGGCATCACCGATATCTGCTGTCCGGTCATCGGACCGGACGGCAGCGCCGTCGCCTCCATTATCGTCGCCTATATCAATCGCCATACGCGTGAAAGCCGCCATGCCTTTACTCTGGAGGTCCTGCGCGCGGCCTGCGATCGCATCTCCATGAAGTTGTCACCGCGGGTTCGCTGAGGGATCGTGGTGGGCCGGGGGCGCGGACGAAGCACCGTCCGCTGGCCGTTTGCACCGGATTGGTAATACCAGTATAGGTCCAGTCAGGAATGTTCCGATCCAGGGTGCTTCTCGCGCGGAGGAAAGGCAATGACAACCGTGAACCTGATCGGGCTTGTCAGTCGGGAAATGGAAGCGACAGCGTCCGATGTGCCGCTTTACAGGCGGTTGAAATCGGCGATCGAGGCAGCGATCCGCTCCAATGCATTGAAGGCCGGCGCGGTTCTGCCAGGCGAGCGGGTTCTGGCGGAAGCCCTGTCGATCTCGCGAGTCACTGTGAGAAAGGCCCTGGCGCTGCTCGAAGAGGAAGGGCAGCTCAATCGCCGGCACGGTTCCAAAACCGAGATCGGGTCGCGGGTCGAGAAATCGCTTTCGACGCTGACGAGCTTTTCGGAGGACATTCTGGCGCGCGGCCTGA
This sequence comes from Mesorhizobium sp. M7A.F.Ca.US.010.02.1.1, assembly GCF_004023085.1. NCBI lineage: Bacteria > Pseudomonadati > Pseudomonadota > Alphaproteobacteria > Hyphomicrobiales > Phyllobacteriaceae > Mesorhizobium > Mesorhizobium sp. M7A.F.Ca.US.010.02.1.1. The sequence goes on from NZ_RZRV01000010.1 coordinate 131,166, forward strand.
AGCCTGGATGTCTATGGCTTTCCAAGCAGATAAGCCGCCCATCCCCAGCCGAAATGATGGCCTTGGGTATTGCAGGCAATACCAATGTAGTTCGCATGCGTCGTGTGAGGACGGCCGATGGCGCGCCGATCGCCGTCGAGGTCTCGGCCGTGCCGGTTCGCTTCCTTCCTTCGCCCGAGATGGTTCAGGATTCCCTTTATGAAGCGCTTGATGCACGCGGCTTCCTGCCTCAGAGGGCAGTCCAGCGCATGCGCTCGCGCGGCGCGTCGCTGGAGGATGCGAAACATCTTCATTGCGAGCCGGGCGCACCGCTGCTGATGACCGAGCGCCGCTGCTTTCTCGCCGACGGACAAATCGTCGAATACTGCGAGACACGATACAAGGGCGACGTCTACGATTTCGTCTTCGAGCTGCAAAGATAATACCAGTTATGAACTGGTTGTAATCTGGTATTTTCCATTTATCGTGATGGCGACAGGGAGTGCCGACGTGCAGCGGGAAGACATCACCAACAGTCTCATCGTGTCCTGCCAGCCGGTTCCCGGCGGCCCGATGGATAGTGCGCAATTCGTGACAGGCTTTGCCAGGGCCGCTGTTGAAGCCGGAGCCAAGGCCCTGCGCATCGAATCCGTGTTCTATGTCGCGGCCGCACGCCTGGCCGTCCGCGTGCCGATCATCGGTATCGTCAAGCGGGATCTCACCGACAGCCCGGTGCGCATCACACCCTATCTGGCCGATATCGAGGCCTTGGCAGAGGCGGGCGCCGATATCATCGCTTTCGATGCGACGGACCGTGTCCGTCCCGTTCCTGTCGAAGCGCTTGTGAAAGCCGTCAAGGCCAGGAACAAGCTGACCATGGCCGATTGCTCTTGCCTTGACGATGCGCGCCGGGCCCTTGCCGCGGGTGTCGATTTCGTCGGCACGACGCTTTCCGGCTATGTCGGTGGGCCGGAGCCGGAGGATCCGGACATCGCCCTCATTGCTCAAATGCGAACCCTGACCCCCTACGTCATTGCTGAAGGGCGTATCCGGTCGCCTGAGCAGGCGGCTGCCGCCGCGCGCGCCGGCGCCTGTGCCGTGGTTGTCGGCTCGGCGATCACCCGTACCGAGCACGTCACCTCATGGTTCCATCAGGCGCTTTCCGACGCCTATGTGGCGAGGGGCGCGCAAACCGCCCTTGGCACAAGTGTCCTGGGCCCAACCGTTCTGGGCATCGACATCGGGGGAACCAAGACCATGGCCGCGCTGGTCAGCGGCGGCAAGGTGATCGAGGACATGATCGTGCCGACCGCGCGAGAGGCTGGACCCGACGCCTGGCTTGCATCCTTGGCGCAAAGCACGTCGGCCTGGTCGCGCCGCTTCAGTCGTATCGGCATTGCGGTGACCGGATTGGTAGAGGATGGACGCTGGTCGGCGTTGAATCCGGCGACGCTTGGCATTCCCGATGACTACCCGCTGGTCGAAAGGGCGTCCTCTGTTTTCGGCAAGCCGGTCTGTGCGGTCAACGATGCCCAGGCAGCTGCCTGGGGCGAATACAAATTCGGCGCCGGGCAAGGTCGCGACATCGTCTTTCTAACCATCTCGACCGGAATTGGCGGCGGCGTCGTTTGCAACGGCCGATTGCTGTCCGGTCTAGCCGGTCACTTCGGTCTGATCCGTGGTCTGTCTGAAGACCGGGCTCCGCTCGAAGACAGCACCTCCGGCCGCTGGATCGCTTCGGAGGCCCTCAAGGCCGGTTCCAAGGCTGACGCCGCCGATGTGTTCGGACGCGCGCTGAAGGGCGAGGACTGGGCCGGCGCCATCGTCTCGCGAAGCGCCTCGCGGGTCGCGGCGCTGTGCCGGGACATTCAGATGATGTTCGATCCGAAATCGATCGTCATCGGCGGCAGCATCGGTCTTGCAGAAGGCTATCTCGACCGGGTCCGCGCACATCTGAGCGAGGTCCCGCCGCGCCTTTCCCCCGATCTCGTGGCGGCGAAGCTCGGAGGCCACGCCGGCGTCATCGGTGTTGCCGATCTTGCCGAACGGGCAAGGTAACGGCGCGCCCGGCCATGCCATGCAAAAATCATCAAAAAAGAAGGGAACAATCATGAAATTGAGCAGGACGTCTTTTGGGCTTATGGCCACCCTCCTTGCGGGGACGGCTTTGCCGACCTCTGCCAACGCAACCGTGACCGTGCTCGGCTGGCCTGGCGGCTCCGAGGAAACCGCACTGCGGGCAACCGTGGAAACCTACAACAAGCAGGCCAGTGATGCCGACAAGGTGGAGTTGCTGTTCTTCAACCGCGAAGGCTTTTACGACAAGCTGCAGGCCGACATGGCGGCCGGATCCAGTGCCTTCGACGTGAACCTCGTCGCCACCTACTCGCTCGGTCGCTACGCGCCCTATATGGAGCCGATCGATCTTGGCGCGGACGCGGCCAAGGTTTTCGGCGAATCCGTTCTCAAGACGATGCAGTTCGACGGCAAGCAATACGGCGTGCCGACAGACCTTTCGTTGCACTTCATGTACTACCGCAAGGATCTCATCGACGCCTTGATCAGGGATGACGCCGCCAGGAAGACCTATGGTGAAATCGCCCAGAAGTATCTCGGCAAGCCGCTGCAGCCGAAAGACCCGGACAGCTGGACCTGGGACGACTGGGGGGCCACCGCCCTCTATTTCACCAAGCGGGTGAACCCCGACAGCCCGGTGCGCTACGGCACGGTCCTGCAGATGAAGAACCTGCTGTTCAACATGATGGTCTTCCAGTCGCTGCCGCGCTCCTACGGCGGCGACTGGATGGACAAGGACGGCAATGTCACGGTGGATTCCGATGCCTACAGGACAGGCCTCGAGCTCTACAAGAAGCTCTATGATGCCGGGTCGTCGCCCAAGGATTCGCTGAGCTACGAATATGCGGAAACCAACGCGGCCTTCGCATCCGGCCAGGCCGCGACAGCGCTCCAGTGGAACGCCGCGGCGGCGGATCTGACCAGCACCGAAAAATCCCCGGCCGTCGCCGAGGTGACCGGGATCATCGCGCCGCCGGCAGGTCCCGACGGACGCGCCGATCATATCCACGGCCTTGGTTTGGGCCTCAACAAGAACGCCAAGAACAAGGAAGGCGCCGTCAAGTTCCTGAAGTGGCTCGCCACCGAGGATGCGGCCTTGCTCTATGCGCGCAGCGGCGGTTCGCCGGCATTGTCTCCCGATGTCGTCGGCAAGGTTGCGAAGGAACGTCCCGACCTCGTCAAGCTCGGCGAATTCGCCAGCAAGTACGGCTATGTCATGACCGGAGCGACGTCCGCGAGTGCGCTCCCGGTTTATGAGCTGCAGGCAAAGGAGTTCACCGGCTACTGGTCCGGCCAGCAGAGCCTCGAGGATGCGCTCGCCCACACCAAGGCGGGCATGCAGGACCTTCTGAAGAAATAAATTATTGGCCGGACGCCGGGCCGAGGCCCGGTATCCGGCGCGTTTGGCGGATCGACATGGCCCTTGTGACACGTGCCGAAGGCAGGAAGTATCTGACGCCGCTGGTCGGCTTCCTGCTTCTGTTTCTCGGCTTTCCGGCGATCGTCAATCTGATCTATTCCGTTTCGACCGTCACATTCGAGACGTTGCGCAGTCCGGTGTTGAGCGGTTTCGGTAACTATGTCGCGGTGTTGAACGACCGCGAATTCTGGAGCTCGGCCTGGTTCTCTCTGCGCTTCGGTATTCTTACCGCATCGGCGGAATGTCTGATCGGCCTTTTCCTTGCCATCTTCCTGGCGCCGCTTCTGAGCAAGCGTCCAGTCCTGATGGCGCCGTTGATGCTGCCGCTGATGGTCGCGCCGGCCATGGTCGGTCTCATGTACCGGCTGGTGCTGCATGAATTCGCGGGCCCCGTCCCCTACTATCTCTTCGAATGGTTCGGCGACAGCCCGGCCTTCCTCGACATCGACAATGCCTTCCGCACCCTTGTCGTCGTGGAGACGCTGCAATGGACGCCTTTCGCCTTCCTGCTCTTCTACATGGCCTATTCGGCCATACCGCTCGACGTGCGCGAAGCCTCCTCGCTCGATGGCGCATCACCGTTTGAGATCGTCCGCTGGATCGACCTGCCGTTGATGAAGCCGACGCTGGTCATCGCGTTTTTCATCCGTTTCATCGACGGTTTCAGGGTGTTCGACAATGTCTTCGCACTGACCGGCAGTGGCGCTGGCGGTTCAACGACGTCCTTGTCGATCTACATCTATCAGGCTTTCTTCAAGGAAGGGGCTATCGGCAAGGCGGTCGCCGCCTCGGTTGTGCTGTTCCTGGCTTCGTTCATCGTTCTCCACGGCCTTAACCGGCTTGCCGGCCGCAGGAAGCTTTGACGATGGTCAGGGCACTGCGCTGGATCGTTTTTGCCATCGCCGTGCTGGCGATGAATTTCCCCATTATCGTGACGCTGATCACATCGCTCAAAAGCCAGCGCGAGCTTTCGACGAACCCCGGTTTGTGGATCAGCCAGCCGACGCTCGACAACTATCTGGAGGTCCTGACGCAGACCAGCCGCTTCAACATCTATGCCTATCTGCTGAACAGCACCGTGGCGGCGCTGATTGGAACCGGCCTTGCGATCGCGCTCGCGTTCCCGGCTGCCTATGCGATCGCGCGTAGCGAGGCGGGAAAGCGCTTGGTCCTGCCGATCGTCATCAACCTTCGCGCCGTGCCGCTGATCATCTTCGCGATCCCGCTTTACATGATGTACCAGTGGCTGGGCCTGCTCGATACGCGGATCGGGCTCGGGCTCATCCTGACCATCGTCAACGCGCCGCTTGCGCTCGTCATCCTGGTGAACGCGATTTCAGATGTACCGGTCGAACTCGACGAGGCGGCGAAAGTCGATGGCGCAAGTTCCTTGCAGGTGATGATGATGATCGTCCGGCCCGTCATCCGACCGGCGCTCGTCACAACCTTCATTTTCGGCTTCATCACTGCCTGGAACGAGTTCCTCTTCGGCCTCATGCTGACAACCAGCCGTGCCGTCCCGATGACGGTCGGCGCATCGTTTTTTTTCGCCGCAAGCGGCGGCGGCGTAAAATGGGGAACCGCTTCCGCGGTCATGATGCTGGGCGCCTTGCCGCCGGCCTTGCTGGGTCTTGTGATGTATCGGCAGATATCAGGATCCATGACCGCTGGAGCGGTCAAAGGCTAAGGCAAGACGAGTTCGTCGTTCTGACTAGTTGGACAACCCTATCCGACAGGGCGAGCGCACTTGTCAGGCCAGGTGACTCGATTCCGAAAAGACTGATCAGCCGTCCGGACGAATCTGCCAGAATGTCGAAATCGCCGAACTGCAACCCGTTCGTTTTAGGCCGCAGCCCGCAATAGCTCGGCTCCAGTTCCCCGTCCCTCAGCCCCGGCCAATAGCGTCGGATGGCCGCGTAAAATGGCGTGGCCCGAGTTGGGTCGACCGCGTAGCCGACCTCATCGACGGGCTCGACGTCCGGCCCGAAACGAACCGATCCGCCCATATCCAGCGTCAGGTGAACTCCGAGGCCGCCTGGTTCCGGAACCGGATAAACAAGATGGTTGAAGGACGGGCGGCGTCCAAGCGCAAAATAATTGCCTTTGACGTAGGTGACATCTGGGATTTTGCCGCCATGCCCGCCCGCGAGGCTTCGGGCAACGAGATGGGCTGACAATCCGGCCGCATTGATGACCAGATTTGCGGCGATCCTATAGCCTTCCATATCGCCGCCAAACTGGAGCTCGCAGCCCGTTTCGTCGACGCTCCCGCCGAGAACCGGCGCGCGAAACGCAAAGGTGGCACCGGCATTCTCGGCATCGCCCTGTAGCCCCAGCATCAGCGCGCGGCTGTCGACGATCCCCGTGCTTGGGGACAAAAGCGCGCCGGCAACGTCCAGTTCAGGCTCAAGGCGTTCCACATCCGAGCGGCTGAGCATCTCCAGGTCTGCAACACCATTGTCCGCAGCCTTGGTCCGGATCCCCTCCAGAATCGGCAATTCCGCGTCGCTGGCGGCGACGATCAGCTTGCCGATGCGTTTGTGCGGAATCCCGCGCGCTTCGCAATAGCGGTAAAGCGCGTTCTTTCCTTCGACGCATAGCTGCGCTTTCAGGCTGCCCTTCGGATAGTAGATGCCGGCATGGATGACCTCGCTGTTGCGGCTCGACGTGCCCAGCCCGGGGCTGTCCTCGGCCTCCACGACAAGAACTTCGCGTCCATCGAGCGCCAGCTGCCGCGCAATCGCCAGGCCGACGACGCCGGCGCCGATGACGATGCAATCGACTTTCTCGTCGGGGACCTCCATCGTCAGTCGCCAGACCCTAGGGAACAATGCAGGACGTGCAAGCAGGCCTCACCAGAATTGCGGACCCACCGAAGGCGCCGCCAGCATGAGATGTCACCACAAGCATGACATGTCACTCCACCGCCGAGCAAATAGAACGAGATGTTCAGACCGATGCCGTTCATCGGCTGCTGGGTTCAATTCAAACTTGCGTTGTGTGGCGCACGCAGCGCAATTTGTTTGCGTCCCGTTGCATTGATGCCAACCGCGATCTCGGCGGCCCTGCCAAGGTCGTGCTTCAGAACCCGGACGCGCGGCGAAAGTTCATCGTCTTTCTGCAAGGGCAACTCGGCATCTCCGCGCAGGAGGCGGATACGATGCTGGAGCACTGCGCCAACTCCTTCGTCGGCATCTTCACGACCTTCGACCGTCGGTTTCGCCAGCGGTTCGCGAAGGCCGACATCGAAAGGCTGCTGCGCGAGATCAACGGCGAGGCGGATGAGCGGGACGATCAAGCCGCTTGAATTCGATGGCGCGTGCCCGCCGCAGCCCAGCTGCAAAAGGTAGCGGTTCAATGTTTGATTCACTGAACCGCTCCAACTTATTGTTTTTGCGCGGCTACTGAAGGAAGGCCGCTGTACGCCTTTCCTGGAGTTGCGCTACAGAAATTATCCCCGGCCCAGGATCATCTCCGCTGCCCGCTGCCCGATCATCATGCTGGGGGCATTGGTGTTGCCGCCGATCAGCTTCGGCATCACGGACGCATCCGCGACCCGCAAGCCACCGATGCCGCGCACCTTGAGCGTTGCCGGGTCGACGACGGCCATCGCGTCGGTCCCCATCTTGCACGTCCCCACCGGATGATAGACGGTGAGCGCTTCGGCACGCAAATAGGCGAGGATCTCGTCATCGCTGCGAACATCCTTGCCCGGCAGCATCTCCGTCCCCCTGATCGGGTCGAACTCGGATGCGGCAAAGATTTGACGCGCGATCTTGATGCCTTCGACCAACACCCTGGCATCCTCGTCGTTCGAGAAGAAGCGATGATCGATCAGCACATCCCGCTTCGATGCCTGGCCTGACAGTTTGAGTTCGCCGACGCTTTTGGGCCTGAGCACGCAGGTGTGGATTGCGTAGCCATGGCCGTACTCCACCAGCTTGCCGCGATGGCTGCGATAGCCGGGCACGAAGTGGAACTGGATGTCGGGAATGCCGTTCGCATATTTCGTCCGGGCAAAGCCGCCGGCTTCGACATAGTTGGTGGTGAGCATGCCCTTGCGGCCGGCAAAGTACCGGAAAGGCGCAGCCAGCACGCGGGGCAAGTTGGGCAGCGACAGGCCGAGCGTCTTCGTGCTCGAGGAGCGGACCGTGATCATGCCGTCGATATGGTCCTGAAGGTTCTTGCCCACGCCCGGCAGATCGACAACCGGCTTTATGCCGATCGCCTGCAACTCGGCGGCTGCGCCGATGCCGGACGCCAGCAGGATCTTCGGTGAATTGATGGCCCCGGCCGAAAGCACGATTTCGCGGCGGGCCGACAGCGTCTTCTGCTCGCCCTTGTGCCGCACCCGTACCCCTGTCGCGCGCCCCTGGGCTATATCGAGGTCGATCACTTCGCATTCGCTGAGGATTGTGAGATTCTTGCGATCGAGCACCGGGCGCATGAAGGCGGTGAAACTGCTGAAGCGCTGGCCGCGATCCTGGGTGACATTGTAGATGCCGAGGCCGAACTGGCTTTCGGCATTGAAGTCGCTGTTGGCCGGAAGACCGGCATTGTTGCCGGCCTTGACGAACATCGACGACAGCACATTCGGATCGCGCGGCTTGTCGACCAGCAGTTCCCCGCCTGTACCGTGGTAGTGCGGGTCTTGGCCAAGCAGGTTGCGCTCGAGCTTCTTGAAGACGGGAAGCACGTCGCTGAATGCCCAGCCTGCGCAGCCGAGTCGCGACCACTCGTCATAGTCCTGCGCGGCGCCCCTGATGTAGACCATCGAGTTGATCGAACTGGAGCCGCCCAATGCCTTGCCGCGATTGACCGGAATCCTACGGCCCTTGAGGTTGGGCTGAGGCACGCCGACATAGCAGTAGTCATAGTTCGGATTGCCGTAGAGCGAGAGGATGCCGGCAGGCACCTTGACCCGCAGGCCGCTGTCGCTGCCGCCGGCTTCGATCAGGCACACTTTGTGGGACGGGTTGGCGCTCAGGCGATTGGCAAGGACGCAACCGGCCGAGCCTGCGCCGATGACGATGTAGTCGTAGTCAAGATTTTCGGTCTGCATGGCCAGCCCCTTTGAGAATGGAGATGCCGGGGCGGCGCGCGCCCCGGCTGAGCGGCTCACTGCAGAAGCTGCGTCCAGACCTTGGTGACGAGTTCCTGCGCCGCCGGCGAGCAGGCCTGGCCCATCTTGACGGGAACGGTCGGGAACAGCTCCGGAGCGTTCTCCTTGTTGTAGAGCGCCTTGCTCTCGTCGATCTTCACCGGCGAAGAGTGGCCGTAATAATTGTACTGCGCCGTCGCGTTGTCGATCTGGGTCATGAAATCGATGAACTTCTTGGCGTTCTCGATATTGGCCGCGCCCTTCGGCACGACATAGGAATCCAGCCAGCCGACCAGACCTTCTTTCGGCATCGCGTATTCGACATTGGCCTTGTCGTTGCGGCGAAGCCTCATGGTGTTGCCGTCCCACCAGAAATGGGCGGCAACCTCGCCGCTGCCGATGCGGTTTTCGATGTTGTCGCTGGAATAGGCCGCCACGAATGGCTTCTGCGCCAGCAAGAGGTCGAGCACGCGCTTCATCTCCTGCGGGTCTTCGCTGCAATATTTGATGCCGAGATAGTTTTCCGCTGCCGGAATGACTTCGTCGGGCTGCGCCAGGCTGGCGATCTTGCCGCGCAGCTCCGCCGGTGGCTCGAAATAGGTCTTCCAGCTGTCGACCGGGCCTTTGTAGAGGTCGCGGTTGACGGTGTAGCCGGCATTGCCGAAGGCGAGCGGGATCGAATGATTGCCTGTCGCATCCCACCACGGTTTCTGCCAATCCGGCAGGACTTGGCTGTAGGCAGCCATCGAGCTGGCGCCGAAATCCTCGAGCAGCCCGCTATCGATCATGATCTTCACGAAGTGCTGCGAAGGCGTGACGATGTCGTAGCCCGACGAGCCGGCCTGCAGCTTGGTCAGCAGGTCCTCGTTGGATGAGAAGGCGTCGACCGTGACCTTTATGCCGGTTTCCTTCTCGAATTTCGTGACCATCTCGGGCGAGATGGAATCCGCCCATGCGTAGATGGCCAGGCTGCCCTCGGCGAGAGCGGGCACGCTAAAGGCGAGGCTCATGGCACCGGCCATGGCGAGCGCTGCAATTTTGGTCGTCATGTCATTCCCCTGTTTGTTGTTCTCCCAGGGGCGACGATAACAAACCGTCGGGTTCGATAAATTCGATTTGCCCGATGCCTTGATTAGGAAAAACTACGCCGCTGCTACTGCCGTCGCTGAAGCAGGAAGGCCACGGTCGCCAGCACCACCGAAACAATCATGATCAAGGTCGAGATTGCGTTGAGCTGCGGCGACACGCCCTGCTTGATCAGCGAGAAAATGTAGACCGGCAGCGTGGTGGCGCCGCCGGAATTCAACAGGTTGCTGGTGATGAAATCATCCATCGAGATGACGAAGGCGAGCATGGCGCCGGCGAACACACCGGGCAGGATGAGCGGCAGCGTGACGCGACGAAAGGCGACCCAGCCGGTGGCATAGAGATCGCGGGCCGCTTCCTCCAGATCGAGGTCCATCCCTTGTAGGCGCGCGCGTATCGGCAGGAAGGCGAACGGGATGCAGAAAGTGGTGTGGGCGATCATCAGCTTCACCATTCCGTTGGCGAGCCCGATCTCGGAGAAGAGGATCAGGACGGCGACAGCAACGACGATTTCGGGCAGGAGCAGCGGCAGGTTCACCACCGCTTCGGAGATCCGGCGGAACCGGACATCGCGGCCGCGCACCAGTACCAATGCCGCCATCAACGCGACAAGCGTCGAGGCGACTGTAGCGACCGCGGCAACGAGCAGGGAGGTCTTCACCGCCGTCATCAGGTTCGCGTTGGACAAAGCGGTGGCGTACCAGTGCAATGAGAAGCCGCCCCAATTGGAGACGATCCGGTTCGCATTGAAAGAGTAGAACACCACGACGGCGATGGGCAAATAGAGATAGGCGAAGAAGATCGCGCTGAAGAGACCGAAGCCCGGATAGCGCCTGACATCATCGTCCGCGTTCATGCCGCACGCTCCAGGCCTTCGGTGCGCATCGAGCGCAGACCCTGGAAAATCAGGAAGACCATGACCGCGGCCATCAGCACGATGGCGATGGCGGCGCCGAGCGGCCAGTTGCGGGCGCCACCGAACTGCAGCTGGATGAGATTGCCCATCATCATGGTCTTGCCGCCGCCGAGCAGGGTCGGCTCCAGGACCGCGCCGAGGCTTGGAACGAACACCAGGATCGCGCCGGCGATCATGCCGGGCCGGGTGAGGGGCAGGATAACGCGGCGCAATGTGGTGAGGCGGTTGCCATAGAGATCATGCGACGCCTCGATGAGCGCAGGGTCGAGCTTTTCGATCGAGGCGAAGATCGGCAGGATCATCAGCGGAATGTAGCTGTAGACGAGACCGAGCAGCATGGCGGTGTTGCCGAACAGCAGCGAGTCCATGTTGTCGATGAGGCCGAGACCGCGAAGGGTCTTTTCGACGACACCATCCTTGCCAAGGATGATGATCCAGGAATAGACGCGCACGATCATCGAAACCCAGAATGGCAGCGTGACGAGATAGATCAGCAGCACTTTGATCGCCGGCTGCTGCAGCGCGATGAAATAGGCGACCGGGAAGCTCAGAAGCAGGCAGATCGATGTTGTCACGGCCGACAGGACCAGCGTCCTGGCAACGACGATGAGATATTGCGGATTGAACTCCAGCTCGCCGGTCCAGCCTTCGTTGAACAGCAGCTGCTTGTAGGGCGCGGTGGTGAACACATATTCGAACCCGCCGTAAGGTCCGCGCGTCGAGAACGACACCACGATGATGATACCGATCGGGATGATCAGCGTCAGCAGCATGATGAGATGGGCCGGCAGCAGGCCGAGGACATTCCAGTCAGGACTTTTTGTGGGTGCCTTCATGCGCCGAGGATCCGCACGGATTCGACGGCAAAGCCAACTTTTACCGATTGCCCGATTTCGAACATCTGGCCGCGGCTGACGCTGTTGCGCTTGGAGATGCGCAGCTTGGTGCCGCCCGCTTCAATCAGATAGTATGTGTAGCCGCCGAGGTAGTTGGTGCTCATGATCGTGCCGTCGATAGCGATCGGGTTGTCCTGGGCGGGCAGGCTGATTTTCTCCGGACGTATCGAGATGAAGGCCTTCTGGCCGGCGACCGCTTTCTTGTGAGAGGCCGTCAAGGTCATGCCGAGCTGCGTTTTCACGGTTGCCTGCTCGCCGTCCACGGCAATCACGTCAGCATCGAGGAAGTTGGTCTCGCCGATGAAATCGGCGACGAAGCGGTTCGACGGCTCCTCGTAGATCGCCGCGGGTGTGCCAAGCTGCTGGATCTCGCCATCACCGAGAACGCAGATGCGATCCGACATGTCGAGCGCTTCTTCCTGGTCGTGGGTGACGAAGACGAAGGTGATGCCGGTCTTGCGCTGCAGGATGCGCAGTTCGTCGCGCATGGCCTGGCGCAGCTTCAGGTCGAGTGCCGAGAGCGGTTCGTCGAGCAGCAGCACTTCCGGTTCTGGCGCCAAGGCACGGGCGAGCGCCACGCGCTGGCGCTGGCCGCCCGACAATTGCTGCGGCTTGCGCCCGGCAAAGGCCTCCATATGGACGAGACGAAGCATATCGGCGACGCGCGTATCGCGGCGGTCCTTTGACCAGCCGAGGTTTTCGAGCCCGAAGCCGATGTTCTGTTCGACGCTCATATGCGGAAACAGGGCGTAGCTCTGGAAGACGGTGTTGACCCGCCGCCTATGAGGGGGGAGTCCCTGTATGTCCGAGCCGTGCAGGAAAATCTGCCCCGCCGTCGGCTGCTCGAAACCGGCGATCATGCGCAGCAGGGTGGTCTTGCCGCAGCCGCTCGGGCCGAGCAGCGTGAAGAACTCGTTGTCGTAGATGTCGAAGGAAACAGGCTTCAGCGCCTGATAGGTGCCGAACACCTTGGAGACGCCCTTGATCTCGACGGCCTTTCGAGGTGCGCCGTGGCCGGCCTCGTCATTCATGGTCAGGCGCTCCGGTCAGGACTTTTTGCGAGCTCGGTGATGAAGGTGATCGACGCCGCGCCACGGAGAACGGGCGCGGCGTCGATCAGGTAGTTACATCTTCTCCCATTTGCCGCTGCGGACGACGAACATGTCGATGTCGATGGCCATGTTGGTCTGTCCGTTGGCATCGAACGAGACGTCTCCCAGAATGCCGTCGTGGTGGATGTCACGAATGGCCTTGCTCAGCGCTTCCTTGTCGTCGAGGCCTCTTTCCTTGATGACCTGAAGCAGGATCTGCGTCGCCTCGTAGGCATATTTCGCATAGGAGCCGGCAGGATCGGGATAAGCCTTGGTTTCATAGGCCTTGTTGAATTCCTCCAGCTTGGGGTTCGACTGGACGGCCGGAGTTCCGGCGATGGTGCCCTCGGCTGCAGCTCCCGCGATCTCGATGAATTTCGGGTCGTAGATGCCTGAAATTCCGTACATCGGCAGATTGCCCATGCCGAGGTCGGCCATCTGGCTGCGCACCAGCGCCGCTTCGGTGACGACGCCGCCGAAATAGACCGCGTCGGGCGACGCTGCCTTCGCGGTAGTCAGCATGGCGCGGAAATCGGTCGTGCCGACAGCCGCGGCATCCGAAGAAACGACCTCGCCGCCGGCCGCCTTGAAGAAATCGCCGAACCATTTGGTGTTGGCCGCACCGTAGTCGGTGGTGTCGGAGATGATGGCGATCTTCTTGATCTTGCCTTGCTTGGCGATGGCTTCGGCCAGCGGCTTGTTCTCGTTGACCAGCGTCGGCGTCACGCGGGTCACGTTCGGGAAGTTCTGTTCGGTGATCTTCGGGCTGACCGCGCCCCAGACGATGAACGGCATCTGCGAGCGGTTGAAGACCGGGATCGTCGCCAGCGCGACCGAGCTGTTCCAATGCCCCGTTGCCGCGACCACCGCGGGATCGTTGACCAGCTTCTGCGCCGCCGAAACGCCGACGGCCGGATCGGAGGCGTCATCGAGCACGACGCCTTCCACCTGGTGCGGATAGCCGCTGGCATTGGCCTGCTCGATGGCGAGCAGGAAGCCGTTGCGGGCGCCGAGGCCCTGCTGGGCGTTGCCGCCGGAGAGCGGCCCGATGAAGCCGAGCTTGATCTGGTCGGCCTGCGCCTGGGCGGCGCCCAGGGCGATGGCAAACAGAGAGCCGGCCAGAATTGACGATACGCGGATAAGCGCACTGCGCCTGTTTTGCATGGTTCCACCTCAAACAGAATTATCTGCCGCCGTCGTAGCGACCCGGCCGATCGTGATCGTCGGCTGATCATCAGTGTACGGGCGCGTATTCAGTGACGAAATTCGGAAATTGTGACTCGTGAGTTCGGAGATTCGTTCTGTCCGCCCGGGATGGCGGTTGATACCTGTCGGCTTCAATCGAGAGACGGACCGCATGGCGGAACTGCTTGTCCAGCAACTGGTGAACTGGATAACCCTTGGCTGCATCTATGCCTTGCTGGCGATCGGATTCAGCCTGATCTTCGGTGTCTTGAACGTCATTCATTTCTCGCATGGCGATGTCGCGATGACGGCGCCGTTCATCACGCTGGCGCTTGCCCAGGCGCTGGCGACCGCTCTTGGCGCCTCGGGGCCCGCCTGGCTGGTGCTTGCGGTTCCGGTCGCCGTGCTCGCCGTCGGTTTGATCGGCGTCCTGCTCGACAAGGTGGTCATCAGGCGCTTCCGCGATGCGCCCGCCATGATGGCGCTGGTGGCGACGGTGGCGCTCGGCATCGTCATCCGCGAGCTGATCCGCCATCTCTATCCGCAGGGATCGAACCCGCATGCCTTCCCGCGCCTGGTGTCGGGCATGGCTTTCGAAATCTCCGGCGTTGCCATCAGTTGGTTCGCGCTGCTGGTGGTGGTGCTGACCGTCGCGCTGGTTGCCATGCTGTTTGTCTTCCTGCGCATGACCCCGCTCGGACTGCGCATCCGGGCGGCCTCGGAGGACCGGGTCGTAGCGCGCATGATGGGCATCCGCGATGCACGCGTCTTCCGTGCGACATTCTTCATTGCCTCGGCTATCGGCGCCATCGCCGGACTTCTGTTCGCAAGCTATGCCGGCGTGACACGGTTCGACTTCGGCGTCATGGCCGGCCTGCTCGGCTTTTCCGCCGCGGTGATCGGCGGCCTCGGCTCGATGCCGGGCGCCATATTGGGCGGACTGATCATTGCCGGCATCGAAGTGCTGGCGCAGACATTCGTGCCGGACGGCGCTTCCTACCGGCTGGTCTTCGTCTTCCTGCTGGTCATCGCCGTGCTCATCTTCCGCCCCGCCGGCCTGCTTGGGCGCACCGTCATGGAGAAAGTCTAGCATGCAGGGTCGTGCTTCACCCGACGTGCCGGGCATAGCCGCGGCCACGGTCTTCGCCATCGCCTCGCAAATCATCGGGGCAGCGTTCCTGTACCTCATCCTCAGAGTCGACGGCGGCTGGCAGGTGGTCGGCCTGCTGGCCTTGCTCGGCCTCGGTTTCTATCTGCTGGAGAGGCTGCCGTGGATCGCCGACTATGCGTTGGCGAGCTTTGCCCGGGTTCCGCTCGTGGCGATGATCACTGCGGCGGTCATCGTCCTGGCCTTTCCGTTCTTCGTCGGTTCGAACACCTATATCCTTCATCTGCTGATCGTCGCCGAGCTCTATGCCGTGCTGGCGCTGGCGCTCAATTTCCAGCTCGGCAGCGCCAACATCCCGAACTTCGCCACCGGCGCTTCCTACGGCATCGGCGCCTACGTGTCGGCGCTGCTGGCGATCAATTTCGGCGTCAGCTTCTGGCTGACGCTGCCGGTCGCGGCGCTGGCCGCGACCTTGTTCGGTTTCATCATCGGCATCCCGTCGATGCGCACGCGCGACACTTATCTGGCGCTTGTCACCATCGCCTTCGGTGTCGTGGTCCAGCAATTGCTAAACAATTTCAGTTGGACCGGCGGACCGAACGGACTGGTCGGCATTCCGGCGCCCAGCCTGTTCGGCCATTCCTTTGCCGATCCGCTGGTGATCTTCGGCTGGAAGCTGCCGAGCCAGGCGAACTTCTATTATCTGTCGGCTGCATTGGTCGTCGTCGCCATCGTCACCGCGCACCGGCTGCACGGCTCGCGCATCGGGTTGGCCTGGAACGCGCTGCGCGCCGACGAGATCGCCGCCAAGGCGCAAGGCATCAACGTGGCGTGGTTCAAGGTGCTGGCCTTCGCGGTCGATGCCTTTCTCGCCGCTTTTGCCGGCACGATCTACGCCTTCTACGTGTCCTACATTTCTCCCGACAATTTCACCTTCCTGGTCTCCGTCACCATCATGACCATGGTCATCGTCGGCGGCATGGACAATATTTTCGGTGTCATCGTCGGTGCGTTCCTGCTGACCATCCTGCCGGAGAAATTGCGCGCGTTCGCCGACTACCGCCTGCTGTTCTTCGGCGTCGTCATCATCGGCTTCCTGATGATCCGGCCGCAAGGTCTGTTCCCGCAACGCATGCGGCGCTACGGAGGCGGACTGTGAGCGCGCTTCTCAAGGTCGAGAATTTGACGATGCGCTTCGGCGGCCTGGTCGCGCTCAACGATGTCAGCCTGTCGATCGACAAGGGCGCGGTGCTCGCCGTCATCGGCCCGAACGGCGCCGGCAAGTCGACGCTGTTCAATGTCGTGACCGGCGTCTACCGGCCAACCTCCGGTCGCGTGACCTTTGACGGCGCCGAGATCACCGGCCGCCCGTCCTACGAAGTTGTCGACCGCGGCATCGCCCGCACATTCCAGTCGTCGCGTCTGTTCTCCGACCTCAGCGTCCTCGACAACGTAATCATCGGCATGCACATCCGCACCAGGACCGGCGTGCTGACCGCGCTGTTTCGGCCCGGCGCGTCGCGCCGTGAGATGGCGGCCTGCGTGGAAAAGGCCGAAACCCTGCTCAAGCTCGGCTCCGGCGACCTGTTCGAACAACGCTACCGGCCAGCGGGCACGCTGGCCCAAGCCGACAGGCGGCGGCTGGAAATTGCCCGCGCGCTCGCATCACAGCCCAAGCTCTTGCTGCTCGACGAACCTTCGGTCGGCATGGACGACATGGAAACCGACGCACTGGTGGCCGACATCACGCGGCTGCGCGTACAAAACCCTGCTCTGTCGGTGATCCTGATCGAGCACGACATGCGGGTGGTCGAAGCGTTCCCGCAGCATGTCACCTGCATCGACTATGGCAGCAAGATCGCCGAGGGCGACTTCGCGGCGGTGCGCGCTGACCCGCGCGTCCAGGAAGCCTATCTCGGGAAGGCGGTCGCCCATGCTTGAGCTCAGGGATGTCGATACTTCCTATGGCGCGGTGCCGATGCTGCGCGGCGTGGCGATGAGCGTGCGTCCCGGCGAACTGGTCTGCCTGCTGGGGCCGAACGGCGCCGGCAAGACGACAACCTTCATGACCGTCTGCGGCGTCGTGCGGGCGCAGCGCGGCAAGGTCGAGGTGATGGGCAGGGACATGGCGACGCTCGGCACGGAAAACCTCGCGTCGCTCGGCGTCGGCCTCGTTCCTGAAGGGCGCCGGCTGTTCCCCGGCCTGACCGTGATGGAGAATTTGCGCCTGGGCTATGACGCGGTGTCGGGCAGGGGACCCAATTTCGCGGTGCAACTGGACAAGATGTGCAAGCTGTTCCCGCGCATCCATGAGCGTTTGCGCCAAGTCGCCGGCACGCTGTCCGGCGGCGAACAGGCGATGGTGGCGCTGGCGCGCGCCCTGATCGGCGAACCCAGACTGGTGATCATGGACGAGCCGTCGCTCGGTCTCTCGCCAAAACTCATCGGCGAGTATTTCGAGATTACAAGGGAGATCCATCGCCAAGGCACGACCATCCTGTTGATCGAACAGAATGCCGAAATGGGGCTGGGCATCGCCGATCGCGGCTATGTGCTGGTCAAGGGTAAGGTCGCCCAGGAGGGGCCGGCAAAGGAGTTGCTATCGTCCAAGGCGGCCAGAAGCCTTTATCTCTGAGCCGTCCGTTTCTTCTGTCTCGACGGTGATGATCCACGCCCCGCGCTCCACATCTTCGGCCATGCTTCCCGGCATTTAGGGACAAGCTAACCACTGCCACATGAAATCATAATTTTCGCTGCCCGGTGCCTCCAGTAAACCAACGATCAGATCTCCGCCGCATGCGCAGACACTCCCGGGGAGAGCCAGAAAGGGCCGCTGAAATGCCAGTCGAAACGGTAGACACGCTTGTTGTTGGCGGCGGCCAGGCGGGGCTGGCCATGAGCGAGCATCTGAGCAAGTGCGGGGTGCCGCATCTCGTGCTAGAGCGGAGCCGCATTGCCGAACGCTGGCGCTCCGAAAGATGGGACTCCCTGGTTGCCAATGGTCCCGCCTGGCATGATCGTTTTCCCGGCATGGAATTTCCGGATGCCGGTCCCGACGCCTTTGTCGGCAAGGAGAAGGTCGCGGATTATTTTGTCGCTTACGCCGACATGATTGCTGCCCCCATCCGCTGCGGCGTGGAGGTCAGGAAAGTACAAAGACTCGTCGGCCGTCCCGGCTTCCGGGTCGAAACCTCGGATGGCGTGATCGAGGCCAGGAGCGTGGTTGCCGCTACCGGGGCTTTCCAGCATCCGGTCATTCCGGCGGTTGTCCCCGGGGATGCCGGAGCGATGCAGATACATTCCAGCGCCTATCGCAATCCGGATCAGATGCCCGAAGGGGCGGTTCTGGTGGTCGGCTCAGGATCTTCAGGAGTGCAGATCGCCGACGAACTCCATCGCGCGGGAAGGCGCGTCTATCTCTCTGTCGGTCCCCATGATCGGCCTCCGCGGGCCTATCGCGAGCGTGACTTCTGCTGGTGGCTGGGGGTTCTGGGCAAGTGGGACGCCCAGGCGCCGGCGCCCGGCACGGAACATGTCACCATCGCGGTCAGCGGCGCGCGCGGCGGCCAGACGATCGACTTCCGGCGTCTTGCCGCGCAAGGGATGACGCTGGTTGGCCGGACGGAATCCTACAAGGAAGGGGTCATGACCTTCGCTCCGGATTTGGCTAAAAATATCGCGCGCGGTGATGCGAACTACATGTCGGTGCTGGACGAGGCCGACGCCTATGTCGCCCGCAACGGCCTCGACCTTCCCGAGGAGCCCGCGGCCCGCGAGATCGGACCGGACCCGCAATGCATGACCGATCCCACGCTCGAGCTGAACCTGGCGGAAGCCGGGATAGGTTCGATCATCTGGGCAACGGGATTCACCGTCGACTACAACTGGCTGAAGGTCGATGTGTTTGACGAAAAGGGCAAGCCGAAGCATCAGCGCGGCGTGTCGACCGAGCCAGGGATCTATTTCCTGGGACTGCCGTGGCAATCGCGGCGGGGATCGAGCTTCATCTGGGGCGTCTGGCACGACGCCCAGCATGTGGCGGACCATATCTCCACGCAGCGCAAGTACCTGGCCTATCATGCGTCCGCAAAGCGCGAGACCAGGGTAGCATAGCAACGGCACCTGAAACGGACGCCCCTACCTCGAGCCTGATCTGACGGAGACCAAGATGGCGCATACAAGAATTCGCAAGTTCAACACCAAGGACACCTATCCCGAGCAGAAGCTCGACAATGATCTGTGCCAGGCGGTCGTTACGCGGGGCGGCAGGACCGTCCATCTGCGCGGCCAATGCCCGCAGGATCTCGACACGGCCAAGAATATCGAAAGCCATGATCCGGTCGAGCAGACGCACAAGGTCATGCAGAACATCCGCCAGCTGATCGAGGAGTGCGGCGGCACCATGGAGCATTTGGTCAAGGTGGTGGTCTACATCACCGATGTCCGCCATCGCGAGGCGGTCTACCGCACCATGGGCGAGTATATCAAAGGCGTGCATCCCGTCTCGACCGGCCTTGTCGTGCAGGCCCTGGCGCGGCCGGACTGGCTGGTCGAGATCGACGGCACCGCAGTTATCCCGGATTAAAGTCATGACATTCTCCATCGTCGCGCGATGCAGCCACACCGGCATGTTCGGGGTCGCGGTGTCCTCCTCGTCGCCTGCTGTCGCGGCGCGCTGCGCCTATGCGCAGGCTGGTGCCGGCGCCATTGCCAGCCAGAACGTCACCGATCCGACGCTGGGGCTGCGAGGTCTCGAATTGTTGGCGCGCGGTGCGTCGGCCGCCGAGGCGGTTGCCATCCTGAAGCGCACCGGCGCTTATCCCGAATACCGGCAGGTGCTGGCTGTCGATGCCGCCGGAAAGACCGCGATCCATTCGGGTCCAAAGGCGCTTGGCATCTGGGCGGAGGCGCGTGCGGACAATGTCGCCTGCGGCGGCAACATGCTGGCCCATGACGGCGTGCCGCAAGCTATGGTCGAGGCCTTCCTGGCGTCCGAGGGGCATCTCGGCGACCGCCTCATCGGGACCATGCGCGCCGCGCTCAAGGCGGGCGGCGAGGCTGGTCCTGTCCATTCCGCCGGCATGAAGCTGGTGCGCGAGGTTGCGTGGCCGGTCGCCGATTTGCGCTGTGACTGGACCGATGACTGCCCGATCGAGCAGCTGGCGACGCTGTGGGAACTCTACAAGCCGCAGCTCGATGCCTATGTGACCCGCGCCATAAACCCATCCGATGCGCCGAGCTACGGCGTGCCGGGAGACGAATAGTCAAGACAGGGTCACCTGCGATGAGCGAGCTCAGCCACAAGGACTGGATCGGCAAGGCGTCCGCGATCCGTTTTCGCGACAAGGCGTTCATAGACGGCAAGACGGTTGCGGCGCGTTCGGGCCGGACCTTCGCCAGCGTCAATCCGGCAACTGGCGAGGTGCTGGCCGAAGTGGCGTCCTGCGGTGAGGAAGACATTGATCTGGCGGTTGCCGCAGCGCGGCGCAGCTTCAATACCGGCGTCTGGTCGCGGACCAGCCCGGCGCACCGTAAGGAGGTTCTGCTGCGGCTGGCGCAATTGCTGCGCGAAAACCTGCATGAACTGGCCCTGCTGGAATCGCTCGACATGGGCAAACTGGTCAGGGATGCGGCCGCGGTCGACGTCCCCGGCTCGGCAGCGATCTTTCAATGGTATGGCGAGGCCATCGACAAGATCTATGGCGAAGTGGCGCCGGCCGGCGAAGGTGATCTGGTGCTGGTGCGGCGCGAACCGCTTGGCGTGGTCGGCGCGGTGGTGCCTTGGAATTTCCCACTCGACATGGCGACGTGGAAATGCGCGCCGGCACTGGCGGCAGGCAATTCGGTGGTGCTCAAACCCGCCGAGCAGTCGCCTTTGTCGGCCCTGCTTCTGGCGGAACTGGCAATGGAAGCGGGCCTGCCTGCAGGCGTGCTCAATGTCGTGCCCGGCCTTGGCGAAACCGCCGGCCAGGCGCTTGGCCGCCATATGGATGTGGATTGCCTCGCCTTCACCGGTTCGACCGCCGTGGGCAAGATGTTCCTGCAGTATTCCGGCCAGTCGAACATGAAGCAGGTCTGGCTGGAGACCGGCGGCAAGAGCCCGAACCTCATCTTTGCCGATTGCGGCGATCTCGACGCGGCAGCCGACATGGCGGCCTTCGGCATCTTCTTCAACCAGGGCGAGGTCTGTTCCGCCAATTCACGCCTGCTCGTCCAGCGTGACATCAAGGATGCTCTGGTGGAGAAACTGGTGCAACGTGCGGCTGTCACGCAGCCCGGCGATCCGCTCGATCCGGCTTCGAAAATGGGCGCGATGGTCGATAGTCGCCACGCCGCCAACGTCATGCGCTTCGTCGAGGCCGGCAAGAAAACCGCGCGCCTGGTCGCGGGCGGCGACCTGGTCACGGTCAACGGGCGCGGCAGCTTTGTCCAGCCGACCATCTTCGACGATGTCGCGCCTGCCGATCCGATTGCCCGCGACGAGATCTTCGGGCCGGTGCTTTCGGTCATCGCCTTCGACGACGAGGCCGACGCGATCCGCATCGCCAATGACAGCCCTTATGGGCTGGCCGCATCGCTGTGGACCGACAGCCTGTCGCGCGCGCATCGTATCGCGGGCCGGCTGCATGCCGGCACGGTTTCCGTCAACACGGTCGACGCGCTGAGCCCGATGACGCCGTTCGGCGGTTTCAAGCAATCCGGCTTCGGCCGCGACCTATCGCTGCATGCGCTCGACAAATACACCGCGCTCAAAACGACATGGATCAAGTACTGATGGGCGCCTAAAGCGCATCGCGATTGAACGGATTCACGCGATGCGCTTTAGGCCTTTGCTCTATGCATGTCGTTTGCGCAAAACCGGGGCCACTTTTGCGCGACATGCATTAGGCTTGATCGAAGCCCTCAAACCGGCAACATAGCCAGCCATGCCGCTACGCTTCACGCTCAGACAGCTGGAATATTTCGTCGCCGTGGGCGAAGCCGGCTCCATCGCCAAGGCGGCCGAACAGGTCAATGTCTCGCCGCCGTCGATTTCGGCTTCCATCGCCCAACTGGAAACCGAGTTCGGCGTCCAGCTTTTTGTCCGCAAGCATTCGCACGGTCTCTCGCTCACGGCCGGCGGCCGCGTCTTCCTCAAGGAAGCCGCCCGGCTGCTCAACGACGCCGACGCCTTGCACGACGTCGCCGGCGACTTTGCCGAAAAGGTGCGTGGTCCGCTGGCAGTAGGATGCCTGCTGACCTTTGCGCAGATCGTCCTGCCGGCGCTGCGCATGCGGTTCGAGCGTGCCTATCCCGATGTGCGCGTGCGCCAGTTCGAGCGCAATCAGGGGCAATTGCTCGAGATGCTGCAGCGCGGTGAAATCGATCTTGCACTGACCTACGATCTCGAACTGTCGCAGGACATGACCTTCGAGCCGCTGATGCTGGTGCCGGCCTATGTCATGCTGCCGGCGGGGCATCGCTTCGCGGCAAAGGCGTCGATCACGACGGAGGAATTGGCCGATGAGCCGATGGTGCTGCTCGACCTGCCGTTCAGCCGCGAATATTTTCTTTCGGCATTCCACCAGCGCGGGATCCGCCCCAACATTGCCGAGCGCACCGGCGACATCGCCGTCATGCGTTCCATGGTGGCCAACGGCTTCGGCTACGGCATCGCCAATATGCGGCCGCTCAATACGCTGGCGCCGGACGGCAAGTCGCTGGTCTTCGTGCCGTTGGACGGCGATCTGCGGCCGCTGACCATGGGCGTCGCCTTACCCAGTTCCGAACACCGCACGCAAACCGTCCAGGCGTTCATCGACCACTGCCGGCATTTCGTCGTCGAGCAAGGCGTGTTCGGCGCCGAGCGGGCTGTCGGCCAGGCAGCACTTCCACAGAAGTAGCCCCGGTTAAGCCAACTGCTGGTCGGCAAGCCGCTGCAGCAATTTTTCCAGCATGCCGTCGCAGCGGCGCATCTGCTCGACGCTGACGAACTCATCCGGCTTGTGTCCCTGCGCCATCGATCCCGGTCCGCACACGACCGTCGGCGTGCCGAGATCGCGGCTGAACAGGCCGCCCTCCGTACCGTAGGCAACCTTGATGGTGTTGTTGGCGCCGGTCAGCGATTTGATGAAAGCGACGGCTTGCGAACTGGCCGGCGTGTCCAGGCCGGGATAGGTGTTGGTGATGTCTATGTCGATCGCCGCCTCGGGGGCGGTGGCCGAGGCTTCGGATGCAATATGAGCAGCCTCCTTGCGCAGACGGTCGAGAATCTCGTGGGGATCGTCGGCCGCGACATTGCGGATCTCGAAGTCGACCTGGCAGAGGTTCGGCACGATGTTCAGCGCCACGCCGGCGTTGATCTTGCCGACATGGACGGTCGTGTAGGCAATGTCGTAGTCGCCGTCGCGGGCGCCATCGCGCACCAGCCGATCCTGCTCGCGGCGCAAGGCGGCGATGAAGTCGCAGCCGAGATGGATGGCATTGAGCGCCAACGGGGCCAGCGCCGAATGGCCTTCGCGGCCTTTGCAGAGCGCGCGTGCGGCAAGCTTGCCCTTGTGGCCCGTCGCCACCTGCATATCGGTGGGCTCGCCGACGATGCACAGCAAGGGCCGCTGCGGGGCTGCTTGCAGCATGTCGATCAGGCTGCGCACACCAATGCAGCCGATCTCCTCGTCGTAGGAGAGTGCCAAATGCAGCGGCGTGCGCAGCGTCATTTTCGAGGCTTTAAGGCACGCCGCGAGCGCGCAGGCCACAAAACCCTTCATGTCGGCTGTGCCACGTCCGTAAAGCTTGCCGTCTCGGCTCGTCATCTCGAAGGGCGGCAGCGTCCAGGCTTGGCCGTCGACGGGGACGACGTCGGTGTGACCGGACAGCATGATGCCGGAAGCGTCGGCCGGTCCGATGGTGGCAAAGAGGTTGGCCTTGTGGCCATCCTCGCTGTGGATGATCTGGCTGGCAATGCCATGCGCGTCCAGCAGCTCCGCCACGTAGCCGACGAGGGCGAGGTTCGAATCGCGGCTCACCGTCGGGAACGCGATGAGTTTTTCAAGGATCTGGATGCTGTCCATGCGTCTTGTGTCTCATTGGGCGTGCGCGCTATCTAACATCGCGCGGCGGCGGCCTTGAAGTCGCATTTGGCTCAGCCGGGATTCAGCGGATGCTAATCCCGGCGGGCGATTAGGCGCGTCCTAACCGGCACAGAAGAAATCTGTTGTTTCCCGGCGCTTGTCGCAATTTATGAATGGTCTCAAGGCATCAACCCACTGGGCTGGCCGGCTTGCACCTTGGCTCGAAACCATGATCGGGCATGTGCAAGGCGACGCTGGCAGGAAGGCACGTTCCATGCGCGATCCGCGCTACGACATTTTGTTCGAGCCCGTGAAGATCGGTCCGGTGACCGCCAAGAACCGCTTCTACCAGGTTCCGCATTGCAATGGCGGCGGCTACCGCGACCCTTCGGCCGCAGCCGAGATGCGCCGCATCAAGTCGGAAGGCGGCTGGGGCGTCATCTTCACCGAGCAGACCGAGATGCACCATACTTCGGAGATCACGCCCTTCATCGAGCTCAGGCTGTGGGACGATGCCGATATCCCGGCACTGGCGAAGATGGCCAAGGCCATGCACCAGCATGGCGCGCTGGCCGGTATCCAGCTGGCCTATTCAGGCATCAACGGGCCGAACCTCTACACCAAGGAAGTGCCGCGCGGGCCATCGGCCTTGCCGATCCGGACCTTCACCAACGATCCGGTTCAGGCGCGCGCCATGGACAAGCAGGATATACGCGACCTGCGCCGCTGGCACCGCAATGCATTCAAGCGTGCCAGGCTTGCGGGCTTCGACCTGGTCTGCCTCTACGGCGCGCATGGCTTCGGCATCATCCAGCACTTCCTGTCCACCGCCACCAACCAGCGCAGCGACGAATATGGCGGCTCGCTGGAAAACCGCTCGCGGTTGATGCGTGAGTTGATCGAAGAGGGCAGGGATGCCATCGGCGACACGTGCGGCCTGACGCTGCGGCTGTCGCTGGACGAGATGATCGGCGAGCTTGGCTTCGCCAACTCCGAAGTGCGCGACATGATCGAGATGCACGCCGACCTGCCAGACCTCTGGGACCTGGCGCATGGCGCGTGGGAGGATTGTTCGGGGCCGTCGCGGTTCAAGGAGGAGGGCGCGCAGGAGAGCCTGGTGTCCGGCATCAAGACGCTGACCTCCAAGCCGGTCGTCGGTGTCGGCCGCTTCACCTCGCCGGATGTGATGGTGAAGATGATCAAGTCCGGTACGCTCGATTTCATCGGTTGCGCGCGCCCGTCGATCGCCGATCCCTTTCTGCCGAAGAAGGTGGAGGAGGGTCGGATCGAGGACATTCGCGAATGCATCGGCTGCAACATCTGCATCACCGGCGACATGACCATGTCGATCTCGCGCTGCACGCAGAACCCGACCTTCATGGAAGAGTGGCGCAAGGGCTGGCATCCCGAACGCATGCAGGCCAAGGGCGACAGCGACAGCGTGCTGATCGTCGGCGCCGGCCCGACCGGGCTGGAGGCGGCGCGTGCGCTCGGCCTGCGCGGCTATCAGGTGGCCATCGCCGAAGCCGGCACCGAACTCGGCGGCCGCGTGGCGCGCGAATGCCGCTTGCCCGGTCTCTCGGCATGGGGACGCGTGCGCGACTACCGCCAGTACCAGATCAGCCAGATGTCCAATGTCGACGTCTATTTCGAAAGCCGATTGTCGGCGCAGGAGATACTGGACTTCGGCTTTCAGAACATTGCGCTTGCCACCGGATCGACATGGCGCCGTGACGGCGTGGCGCGCGCGCATGTCGTGCCGATGCCGGCGGACCCGGCCATGCCGGTCTATACGCCGGACGATCTGATGGGCGGCAATGTGCCCACCGGCACTGTCGTGCTGTTCGATGACGATCACTATTACATGGGCGGCGTTCTGGCCGAGCTGATGGCGCGCCAGGGCGCGAAGGTGACGCTGGTGACACCGTCCGCCTATGTGTCCGACTGGACCCGCAACACGCTGGAGCAGGGCGCCATCCACCGCCGGCTGGCCGAACTCGGCGTCGAGATCGTGTTGAACCGGATCGTGACGCGCATCGTACCGGGCGGTGTTGCCACGGCCTGCGCCTATACGGGCAGCCAATTTGACATCGCCGTGGACGCAGTAGTGCTGGTGACATCGCGCCAGCAGGACGATAGCGTCTGGCACGAGCTGAAGGCGCGGCGCGACGAGTGGGCCGACAGCGGCATCCGCTCGATCAAAATCATCGGCGATGCCGAGGCGCCGGGTCCGATCGCCTGGGCAACCTACGCCGGCCACCGCTTCGCCCGCGAGCTGGACGAAGCCGATATTGGCGACGCACTGCCCTTCCGCCGCGAGGTCACGGCGCTGGCGGCGGATTAGGCGCCTGCGGCGCGGTTAGCGAATCTCGGGTTGTTCAACCATACCGCATTGCACAATTCCTCCGCTTGGTCACAATGCAGGCATGGTTCGAACCGCACTCGCCGTCCTGGTGATCGACGAAAACCGCATCCGCGCCGCGATCATCGAGGCGGGGTTGCGCGAGGCCGGCCATGAGCGGGTCACCGTCATCCATGATGTGACCGGCATTGCGCGGCGGATCGCCGAGATCGAGCCCGATGTCATCGTCATCGATCTCGAAAACCCTAATCGCGACATGCTGGAAAACATGTTCCAGCTTTCGCGTGCCGTAAAACGGCCGATCGCCATGTTCGTCGACCGCTCGGACCAGGCCTCGATCGAGGCGGCGGTCGATGCCGGCGTTTCGGCCTATGTCGTCGACGGTCTGCGGCAAGAGCGCGTCAAACCCATTCTCGACATGGCGGTCAGCCGCTTCAACGCTTTTTCGCGCATGGCGCGCGAACTGGAAGAGGTTCGCGGCGAGCTCGAGAGCCGTAAGGTGATCGATCGTGCCAAGGGCATATTGATGAAGTCGCGCGGCCTCTCCGAAGAGGCCGCCTACACGCTGCTGCGCAAGACGGCGATGAACCAGAACCGCAAGATCGGCGACATCGCCCAGAGCCTGGTGACTGCCGCCGGGTTGCTGGGGCCGGCGGAGGACGAATGAGCATGGACGCCGCGCACCAGATCACCGCTGGCTTCATGCCGCTTTTCGACAGCGCCGTGCTGGTCGCGGCCGGTGAGCTTGGCTTTGCCGCACGAGAAGGCATCGACCTCACCCTGCACCGCGAGACGTCCTGGGCTAACATCCGCGACCGCATCGCCATCGGTCACTTCCATCTGGCGCATATGCTGGGACCGATGCCGCTCGCCTGCAATCTCGGGCTGACGCCGCTCGCTTCGGAAACCATCGTGCCGTTCTCGCTCGGACTCGGAGGCAATTGCGTCACCGTCTCCAACACTGTGTGGGCCGGAATGGTGGCGCACAGCGCCGAAGCCGATCTCGACCCCGCGCGCGCCGGTGCGGCGCTGCGCGCGCTCATTCGCGAGCGCGCTGCGGCCGGTGGCGACCCGCTGCGCTTCGCCGTGGTGCATCCGCATTCCGGGCACAATTACGAATTGCGCTATTGGCTCGCCGCCTGCGGCATCGATCCGACGCGCGAAATCGAGATCGTCATCGTGCCGCCGCCCTTCATGGCCGATGCACTGGCCGCCGGCCGCATCGACGGCTACTGCGTAGGCGAACCCTGGAACAGTGCTGCGGTTGCCGCCGGCACCGGGCATATCGTCACCGTCAAGGCGCGGATATGGCGTAACAGCCCGGAGAAGGTGATCGGCGTGCGCAAGGCCTGGGCAGACGAAAACCCCGAGGCCTTGGCGGCGCTGCTGCGCGCGCTGCATCACTCGGCACGCTGGTGCCAGGATCCGGCCAACCATGGCGAATTGGCTGCCGTCATGGCGCAGGCCGGCTTTCTCGGCCTGCCGCCGGCCGTGCAGATGCCGATCCTGACCGGCCATCTCCGACTGGGCGGCGGCGCGGAGCGGAGCATCGACGACTTCTTCCTCCCCTTCGACAAGGCGGCGAACTTTCCGTGGAAGAGCCATGCGCTGTGGTTCTACACGCAGATGGTGCGTTGGGGGCATGTGGCGCATACGCCTGAAAACCTCGCCATCGCGCGGGATTGCTATCGTCCCGATCTCTATCGTTCGGCGCTGAAGCCGCTCGGCATCGCACTTCCCGGCGCCAATTCGAAGGTCGAGGGCGCGCTCCAAGTTGCAACCGCGGTCGGCGCGACAGGCGCCGGCCTTGTGCTCGGTCCGGACGGTTTCTTCGACGGCCAGATCTTCGATCCGGACGAGGTCGACGCGTACATTACCGGCCAGAAATCGGCTCGCGCGGAAGCCTGATCATTTCCGCGTCATTCTTGTGCATTGCACAAAAATTGTGCGCGCGATTGCCCGAATGAGCAATCTTTGACCTTCCGGCCATAGGACCCGGCGCGTCCGCGATCGGCGCTGGTTACTGATTTAATTGATCTTTTTCGCCTCTCTCAAAACTGGCACGGTTCCTGCTTTGAAATAGACAGGCCCTTCGCGGGTCACGGAACAGGCGCCCAATGGCGGGCGCCACAGGCAAAGCTGCCGCTCAGGTTAATACGCGCTCCCGGTCACCCGGACGCGAAGACCTGGCTGGCGGCTTTTTTGTTTTGATCAACACACAATCGACGACGCGGATCCCAAGCCGCGCCCAACCGGAGACGACGATGACGAAACGGATCAGGACTGGAACGACCCTCAAAGACATGACGCGCCGCGATTTTCTGGTCAGCAGTGCAATGACGGCCGGCCTGTTCGTGGCGGCCCGCAAGCTCTTCCCTTCCGGCGCCTATGCTGCGACCGCCACTCCGGAGGTCACCGGCGCCAAGCTCGGCTTCATTGCCCTCACCGATGCGGCACCGCTGATGATCGCCAAGGAGAAGGGGCTGTTCGCCAAGTTCGGCATGCCCGATGTCGAGGTGCTCAAGCAGGCCTCCTGGGGCGCGACGCGCGACAATCTGATGCTCGGCGGCGCCGCCAACGGCATCGACGGTGCCCATATTCTGACGCCGCTGCCTTACCTCATGCACACCGGCAAGGTGACACAGAACAACCAGCCGATGCCGATGGCGATCGTGGCGCGGCTCAACTACGACTGCCAAGGCATTTCGGTCGCCCAGGAATATGCCGGCACCGGCGTCGGCCTCGATGCCTCGAAGCTGAAAGACGCCTTTGCCGCCAAGAAGGCGGCCGGCAAGGAAATCAAGGCCGCCATGACCTTCCCGGGCGGCACCCATGATCTCTGGCTGCGCTACTGGCTGGCCGCCGGCGGCATCGATCCCGACAAGGACGTTTCGACCATCGTCGTGCCGCCGCCGCAGATGGTGGCCAACATGAAGGTTGGCAACATGGACGTGTTCTGCGTCGGCGAGCCGTGGAACGAGCAGCTCGTCCATCAGGGCGTCGGCTTCACCGCCGCCACGACGGGCGAATTGTGGAAGGGCCATCCGGAAAAGGCGCTCGGCCTGCGTGCCGAATTCATCGAGAAATACCCGAACGCCACCAAGGCGATCCTGATGGCCGTCATGGAAGCCCAGCAATGGTGCGAGGCCAGCGACAACAAGGACGAGATGGCCGCCATCATCGGCAAGCGGCAATGGATGAACGTGCCTGTCGCCGACATCATCGGCCGCCTCAAGGGCGACATCAACTACGGCAATGGCCGCGTCGCCAACGGCACCGATCTCTACATGAAGTTCTGGAAAGGTGGCGTCTCCTATCCGTTCAAGAGCCATGATGCGTGGTTCCTCGCCGAGAACATCCGCTGGGGCAAATTCGCGCCGACCACCGACATCAAGGCGCTGGTCGATCAGGTCAACCGCGAGGATCTGTGGCGCGAGGCGGCCAAGGATCTCGGCGTCGCGGCAGCCGACGTTCCGGCGTCGTCGTCGCGCGGCGTCGAGACCTTCTTCGACGGCAAGATCTTCGATCCGGCCAACCCGTCGGCCTATCTCGACAGCCTGAAGATCAAGGCATCGGCTTGAACCTCTGCGCAAACGGCGCATTGCGCCGTTTGTCGCTCGAATTATCTGCCCCACGGAGTTTTCCCCAGACATGTCGATCCAGACTATCGAGGACACCAAGGTGAAGGCCTTTCCTGCGAAGCCGGCGGAGGTCATCGCCTTCACCGCAAAGGCACGACGTCGCTTCGATCCGCTGGCGATTGCCGGCAAACTGGCGAGCGCGCTGCTACCGCCGATCGTAGTCATCGCCGTCATGCTGGTCGTCTGGCAGATCGCCTGTTCGTCGCCCACATCAAGCCTGCCGCCGCCGACCCAGGTGTGGAACGAGGCCTACGATTTGATCGCGCATCCGTTCTTCGACAATGGCCCGCAGGATATCGGCCTGGCATGGCGCGTGCTGATCTCGCTGCAGCGTGTCGCCATCGGTTTCGGCCTGGCGGCGGTGGTCGGCGTCGCGCTCGGCGCGCTGGTCGGCCAGTCGATCTGGGCGATGCGCGGCCTCGACCCGGTGTTCCAGATCCTGCGCACGGTGCCGCCGCTGGCCTGGCTGCCGCTGTCGCTGGCGGCGTTCCGCGATTCCAGCCCGTCGGCGATCTTCGTCATCTTCATCACGTCGATCTGGCCAATCATCATCAACACCGCCGTCGGCGTGCGCAACATCCCCGAGGATTACCGCAACGTCTCGCGCATCCTGCGGCTCAACCAGTTCGAATTCTTCGTCAAGATCATGGTACCGGCCGCCGCGCCCTACATCTTCACCGGCCTGAGGATCGGCATCGGCCTGTCCTGGCTCGCCATCGTCGCCGCCGAAATGCTGACCGGCGGCGTCGGCATCGGCTTCTTCATCTGGGACGCGTGGAACTCGTCGCGGCTGCCCGACATCATCGTGGCGCTCGCCTATATCGGCGTCACCGGCTTCTGCCTCGACCGTCTGGTCGCGGCGGTCGGCGCCTTCGTCACCCGCGGCACAACGGCAAAGTGAGGAGAGGGCGATGACGGCCTATCTGAAGCTCGACCATATCGACAAATCCTTCTCGCGTGGTGCCCAGGTCAGCGAGGTGTTGAAGGACATCAGGCTGACCATCGACAAGGGCGAATTCGTCTCCATCATCGGCCATTCCGGCTGCGGCAAGTCGACCCTGCTCAATCTGATCGCCGGGCTGACCAAGGTGTCCGCCGGCGCCGTGCTGCTCGAGGACAAGGAGGTCGACAGCCCCGGTCCCGAACGCGCCGTGGTGTTCCAGAACCACTCGCTGCTGCCGTGGCTGACCGTCTATGAAAACATCAACCTGGCGGTGTCGAAGGTTTTCGGTCGCTCGAAAAGCAAGGCCGAGCGGCATGACTGGATCATGCGCAATCTCGACCTCGTGCAGATGGCGCATGCCAAGGACAAGCGCCCGGCCGAGATATCGGGCGGCATGAAGCAGCGCGTCGGCATCGCCCGGGCGCTGGCCATGGAGCCGAAGATCCTGCTGCTCGACGAGCCGTTCGGCGCGCTCGACGCGCTGACGCGCGCGCATCTGCAGGACGCGGTGATGGACATCCATTCCAGGCTCGGCTCGACGACGATCATGATCACCCATGATGTCGACGAGGCGGTGCTGCTGTCCGACCGCATCGTCATGATGACCAATGGCCCGGCGGCAACCATCGGCGAAGTGCTTGCCGTGCCGCTGGCGCGGCCGCGCCGGCGCGTCGAACTCTCTTCCGACCGGACCTTCCTGCGCTGCCGCGAGGCGGTGCTGAAGTTCCTCTACGAACGCCACCGCTTCGTCGAAGCCGCGGAGTAGCACCATGAGCGAAAGACTTGTCATCATCGGCAATGGCATGGCCCCGGGGCGCATGCTGGAGCACCTGCTGGAACAGGCTCCGGGCCGCTACACCGTCACCATCTTCAACGCCGAGCCGCGCGTTAATTACGACCGCATCATGCTGTCGCCGGTGCTGTCGGGCGAGAAAGCCTATGAGGAGATCATCATCCACGGCGACGGCTGGTACATCGCCAACAACATCACCCTCTACAAGGGCCACAAGATCGTCGCCATCGACCGAGCGGCGAAGACCGTCACCTCCGATCATGGCGTCACCGAACCCTATGACAAGCTCGTCATCGCCACCGGCTCGGTGCCGTTCATCATTCCGGTGCCCGGCCATGACCTGCCGGGCGTGCTGACCTATCGCGATCTCGACGACGTGCAGGCGATGATGCTTGCCGCCCAGTCGCGGGCCAAGGCGGTGGTCATCGGCGGCGGCCTGCTCGGGCTGGAGGCGGCAGCAGGGCTGAACGCGCAAGGCATGGACGTCACCGTGCTGCATGTCATGCCGACGCTGATGGAGCGCCAGCTCGATCCCGCGGCCGGCTATCTCTTGCAGCGTGCGGTGGAACAGCGCGGCATCAAGGTCATCACCAAGGCCAACACACAGGCGATCACAGGCAACGGCAAGGTCGGGCAGGTGGAGCTCGCTGACGGCACCATTATCCCAGCAACGCTTGTGGTGATGGCCGTCGGCATCAGGCCGAATTCGGCGCTGGCGAAACAGGCCGGCATCGCCGTCAACAGGGGCATCGTCGTCGACGCCGGCATGCGCAGCAACGATCCCGACATCTACGCGCTCGGCGAATGTGCCGAGGTCAACGGCCAAGTCTACGGCCTCGTCGCACCGCTCTACGAGATGGCGCGCGTGACCGCCAGCCAGCTTGCCGGCGACGCGGCGGCGGCCTTCGTCCATATGGACACGCCGACCAAGCTCAAGGTCACCGGCATCGAGCTGTTCTCGCTCGGCGACTTCGCCGAGGGCGAGGATCGCCAGGAGATCGTGCTGCGCGACGCCGCCGCAGGCGTCTACAAGCGCCTGGTGCTGAAGGATGACCGCATCATCGGCACCGTGCTCTATGGCGAGACGGCTGACGGCGCCTGGTTCAACGACCTCAAGAAGAAGCAGACCGACATTTCCGAAATGCGCGACACGCTCATCTTCGGCCAGTCCTACCAGGGGGGTGCCCCGCTGGACCCTATGGCGGCCGTTGCAGCCTTGCCGGATGATGCGGAAATCTGCGGCTGCAACGGCGTTTGCAAGGGAAAGATCACCGGCGCGATCACGGCCAAGGGCCTGACCTCGCTTGACGACGTGCGCGCCCACACCAAGGCGTCGGCCTCCTGCGGCTCCTGCACCGGGCTGGTTGAAAAGCTGATGGTGCTGACCCTCGGCGACACGTACAACCCCGCCGCCGTGCAGCCGATGTGCTCCTGCACCACCCTCGGCCATGACGAGGTGCGCCGGCTGATCAAGGCCAAGAGCCTGAAGACCATTCCCGCCGTCATGCAGGAACTGGAATGGACGACCTCCTGCGGCTGCGCCAAATGCCGGCCGGCGCTCAACTACTACCTCGTCTGCGACTGGCCGGATGACTACGCCGACGATTACCAGTCGCGCTTCATCAACGAGCGCGTCCACGCCAACATCCAGAAGGATGGGACCTATTCGGTGGTGCCGCGCATGTGGGGTGGGGTGACCAATGCCGCCGAACTGCGCGCCATCGCCGACGTCGTCGACAAGTTCGAAATTCCGATGGTCAAGGTCACCGGCGGCCAGCGCATCGACATGCTCGGCATCCGCAAGGAGGACCTGCCGGCAGTGTGGGCCGATCTCGGTCAGGCCGGCTTCGTCTCCGGCCACGCCTATGCCAAGGGGTTGCGCACGGTGAAGACCTGCGTCGGCTCAGACTGGTGCCGGTTCGGCACGCAGGATTCTACGGGCTTCGGCGTCCGCATCGAAAAATTCATGTGGGGCTCGTGGACGCCGGCCAAGGTCAAGATGGCGGTGTCGGGCTGTCCGCGCAACTGCGCCGAGGCGACCTGCAAGGATGTCGGCGTGATCTGCGTCGACAGTGGTTATGAGATCCATTTTGCCGGGGCGGCCGGCCTCGACATCAAGGGCACCGAGGTGCTCGGCCTGGTCAGGACCGAGGACGAGGCGCTGGAGCATATCGTGGCGCTGACGCAGATGTATCGCGAGCAGGGCCGCTATCTCGAGCGCATCTACAAATGGGCCAAGCGCATCGGCATCCCCGAGATCAAGCGTCAGATCATGGACGATGGCGACAAGCGCAAGGCCTATTACGACCGTTTCGTCTTCAGCCAGAAATTCGCCCAGGTCGACCCGTGGTCGGAACGCGTTTCCGGCAAGGACAAGCACGAATTCCGGCCGATGGCCTCGGTCGGGTTTGCGCAGGCGGCGGAGTGAGCGTGTTCCCGAAAAGTGGAAACCGGTTTTCGGTCAAGAACACGCGCAAAGAGGAAATCTAGATGAACTGGGTAGCAATCGGCTCCATCTCCGACATCCCTCGCCGCGGCGCGCGCTGCGTCGCAACGCCCGAGGGAAAAATCGCCGTATTCCGCACCCTGGACGATCAGGTCTATGCCATCGACGACCATTGCCCGCACAGAGGCGGACCGCTCAGCCAGGGCATCGTGCACGGTGCGGCGGTGACCTGTCCCTTGCACAATTGGGTGATTTCGTTGGAGACGGGCAAGGCGCTCGGCGCCGACGAGGGCGCGGTGCGCACCATTCCGGTGCGGGTCGAAGGCGAGCGTCTGTTCATTGCGCTGGAAGCGCTGGCCAGCCGCGCGGCCTGAACCCATGGAGATCGACGAAGCGCGCGAGGTGAGGACCACCTGCCCCTATTGCGGGGTGGGCTGCGGCGTGCTGGCGAAGGCCACCGCGGACGGGCAGGTGTCCGTCCGCGGCGACCCCGACCACCCGGCCAATTTCGGCCGGCTCTGCTCCAAGGGCTCGGCACTCGCCGAGACCATCGACCTCGACGGCAGGCTGCTGCATCCGGAGGTCCACGGCCGCCGCGCCGGCTGGGACGAGGCGCTCGACCTTGTCGCCTCGACCTTCTCGCAAACCATCGCCGAGCATGGCCCGGATGCGGTCGCCTTCTATGTTTCGGGCCAGTTGCTGACCGAGGACTATTACGTCGCCAACAAGCTGATGAAGGGTTTTGTCGGCTCGGCCAACATCGACACCAATTCGCGCCTGTGCATGGCCTCCTCGGTCGCCGGCCACCGCCGCGCTTTCGGCTCCGACACCGTGCCGGGAACCTATGAGGATCTGGAATTGGCCGACCTGATCGTGCTGGTCGGCTCCAATCTCGCCTGGTGCCATCCGGTGCTCTACCAGCGCATCGCGGCTGCCCGGGAAAAGCGGCCGGAGATGAAGATCGTCCTGGTCGATCCGCGGCGCACCATGACCGCTGACATCGCCGACATGCATCTGGCGATCGCGCCGGATGGCGACGTCGCTTTGTTCACCGGGCTGCTCGCTTATCTCGGCCAGCACAATGCGCTCGACCGCGCCTACATCACGACGCACACGACCGGCTTCGGGCAAGCGCTTTTCGCGGCCTCCGCGCTCGACCTGGCCGGCGTCGCTGCCGGCACGGGCCTGAGCGAGGACGAGCTTGGCCGTTTCTACAGCCTGTTTGCGGCAACGGCGAAAACGGTGACGGTTTACAGCCAGGGTGTGAACCAGTCGTCATCCGGCACCGACAAGGTCAACGCCATCATCAACTGCCATCTCGCCACCGGCCGCATCGGCAAACCCGGAGCAGGGCCGTTTTCGGTGACCGGCCAGCCCAACGCCATGGGCGGCCGCGAGGTCGGCGGCATGGCCAACATGCTCGCCGCGCATATGGAAATCGAAAACCCCGACCATCGCGACCGCGTGCAGCGCTTCTGGAACGCGCCGGCCATTGCCGGAAAGCCCGGCCTGAAGGCAGTCGAGATGTTCCAGGCGCTGGCCGACGGGCGGATCAAGGCGCTGTGGATCATGGCCACCAACCCGGTCGATTCGATGCCGGACGCCGATGCCGTCGAGGCGGCGATCAAGGCGTGCCCGTTCGTGGTGGTGTCGGACGTGCTGGCCCAGACCGACACCGTCCGCCACGCCCATGTCCGGCTGCCCGCCGCCGCCTGGGGCGAGAAGGATGGCACCGTCACCAATTCAGAGCGCCGTGTGTCGCGCCAGCGCGCGTTTTTGCCCGTGCCCGGCGAGGCAAGGCCCGACTGGCGGATTGTCGCTGAGGTCGGCAAGCGGATGGGGTTTGGCGAGGCGTTTTCCTATGCGACGCCAGGGGAGGTGTTTGCCGAGCATGCCGCGCTGTCAGGATTCGAGAATGATGGCGCGCGGGATTTCGATATTGGTGCTTATGCCGGGGTTGATGCGGAGGAGTATGAGGCGCTGGAGCCGTTCCAATGGCCGGCGCCGAGCCCAGCCACCCCCCTCTGGCCTGCCGGCCATCTCCCCCGCAAGGGGGGAGATCGGCTGCCACCACGGCCTTCGCCAATTACAAACAATGCAGGAGATATGCGAGCATCAAAGCTGCCAATCTCCCTCCTTGCGGGGGAGATGTCCGGCAGGACAGAGGGGGGTGGCTGGGCTCGACATCAGTCGGACGAGCATCTTCGGGCCGGGCAGAGGCTGGAAGGTAACACCACCCGCTTCTTCGCCGACGGCAATTTCTACACGCCCGACCGCAAAGCGCGCTTCATCGCCATCCGCCCCACCACGGAAGTCCGCACCAGCCCGGACTATCCGCTGATCCTCAATACCGGCCGTATCCGCGACCATTGGCACACCATGACGCGAACCGGCAAAAGCCCGCGTTTGTCGCAGCACATCGCCGAGCCCTTCGTAGAAATCCACCCGGCGGATGCGCAGCGCTTCGGCATCGGCGACGCCGACATCGCGCGGGTTTCCAGCCCGCGCGGCGACGTGCTGGTGCGCGCGCTGGTGACGGCGCGCCAGCGCCAGGGCAGCCTGTTTGCGCCGATGCACTGGACCGATCAGTTTGCGGCAAGGGGCCGGCTCGACACGCTGACCGCGCCGCTGACCGATCCCATTTCCGGCCAGCCGGCGCTGAAACATGTCGCCGCCCGCATCGAGAAATTCGCCGCAAAGGCCTTTGGCTTTGCGGTGACGCGGCGCAGGCCTGAGCCTGATACCGCGGCCTACTGGGCCGTGGCCAAATGCAAGGGCGGCTGGCGGGTCGAGCTTGCCTTTGCCGAAGACGACATCGATTGGGCTGGCTTTGCCGGGTCACTGTTCGGCGTGTCACCGGGTGCGGAAATGCTCGCCTATCATGACCGCGACGCCGGCCAGCATCGCATCGCCGCCTTCGACGGCGATCAACTGTCAGCCGCCTTGTTCGTCGCACCCGGCCCGGTCGCCGTGTCGCGCGGCTGGGCGGCGGAACAGTTGAGTGCCGATCATGTCGACCGGCGCGGCAGGTTGGCGATCGTAGCCGGACGACCGGGCGGGATCGACGTCGACCGCGGCGCCATCGTCTGCTCCTGTTTCGGCGTCGGCGCCAACCAGATCGCGGAAGCGGTGCGCGGCGGCTGCGGCAGCGTTGCGGCGATCGGCACGGCCCTGCATGCCGGCACGAATTGCGGCTCCTGCCGCGCCGAGATCAGGGTCATCATCGACGCGCAGAGTCTTCAAGCAGCCGAGTGATTGTCCCGACCAAAGGGGCCTGCGCGACGGCGCTGGTTGGGCTATGGTGGCGCAAGCGTGCCACGTCGTGCACGAATCGTCTTCAGTCAGGGTCATCCGATGGCAAATCCCCCGCGTCGACCGACAAATCCGATGACGGCCGCCGAGGCGGCTTTCAAGCCGGTGAAGAAGCCGGCCGCGCCGGTTCGTGAGCCCTCCGCCGCTCCAGGCGTCAGGGAGCTTGTTTCGATCCGGATCGATCGCGCCGTGCTGGACCACTTCCAGGAGGATGGGCCGGGCTGGCAGGACCGCATCAACGACGCCTTGCGGCAGGCGATAGAAGGCAAGCCTGTTGTTGCCGAGGATGATCGTTCAGACGACGAGTAGCGGCTGTTCCAGTCAGCTCACGCCTCGAAGTGCAGGATATAGAGCTTGCGCGTCTTCTCGTGGATCGTCCATTCGCCTTTCCAGCCTTTCGGCAGCACCAGCATTTCGCCCGGACCGACGTCCTCGCTGCGGCCATCGGGACCATGCAGCGAGACCCGACCTGACACGATGTGGCAGGTTTCGGAATTGCTCTCGCGCGATGCGGTGAAGCGGCCCGGCGTGCACTCCCAGACGCCGACTTCCAGTGTGCCGTCAGGCGAGGTCCACAGCGTCTTCGCTGCTTCGAGCTGATCGCCGCTGATCGAGGTCGGCTTGGGCTCAGGCTCGCCGAGGTCGATGGAAGCGAGATGGGCGAAGGTCTGGAAGTCGGTCATGGCGGTCTCTCAATGTCCTGTGATGCGGTCGGCGATTGCGGCCAGTTTCGACGTATGCTGGAGGCCGGCTTCCTCGCGCTCGTCGGCGACGCGATAGAGCTGATACATCGAGTGGACGCCGAGCCAGCGCATCGGCTCGGGCTCCCATTTGCTCACCTGGCGGTTGACCCAGGGCAGGCGGGTCAGTTCGGTGTCGCGGCGCAGGATAAGGTCGCGCAGCGTGCGGCCCGAAAGGTTGGAACTTGAGACGCCGAGCCCGACATAGCCGCCGGCCCAGCCGATGCCGGTTTCAGGGTCGAGGCCTGATGTCGTGCACCAGTCGCGCGGCACGCCCAGAACGCCGCACCAGGCGTGGTCGATGCGAAGCCCGGCTGTCTGCGGCAGAAGCCGGGTGAGGATCGCGTGCAGGCTTTCGATCGTGGCCTGCTGCGTCTGGCCGCGCACATCCGTTTGCGAGCCGTAACGATAGGGCACGCCGCGCCCGCCCATGGTGATGCGGCCTTCCCGGGTGCGCTGCGCATAGCAATAGGCGTGCGCGGCGTCACCGAGAAGCTCATGGCCCTCCCAGCCGATCTCGTCCCATAGCGATTGCGGCAGCGGCTCGGTGATGATCTGCGCGCTGTTGAGCGGCAGCCAGAGCCGCTCATTGCCTGATATGCCGGCCGTGAACCCTTCCGTGGCGCGGATGATGATCGGCGCGCGCACGGTGCCGCGGTTCGTCGTGACCTTGCCCTTCTCGATGCCGGTCACGGTGGTCTGCTCGTAGATCGGCACGCCAAGCCGCTCGACGGCTTCGGAGAGCCCACGCACCAGCTTGGCCGGCTGCACGCGCGCGGTGCCGTGGTGGACATAGCCGCCAAGCACATTTTTGATGTTGATGCGGGCCTTGGCCTCTGCCTGGCCAATCAGGCTGACGCGGTCCTGCGGCACGCTCCAGCCGATCGCATCGGCATAGGCGGCCTTGATCCGTTCGAGCTGCGGCGGGTTGGTGGCGACCGTCAGATTGTCGACGCGGCGGATGTCGGCATCGATGCCTTCGGCCTCGGTCACCGCGATCACTTCGTCGACCGTGCCATGCATGGCGGTTTCCATGTCGATGACGGCGCCGCGCGTCGAGGTCCGCAGATATTTCTCGCGCGACCAGCTGAAGCCGCCGGACAGCCAGCCGCCATTGCGGCCCGACGCGCCGAAGCCGGCGAACTCCCTTTCGACGATGGCCATGCGGATCGAAGGATCGGCCTTCTTCAGATAGTAAGCTGTCCACAAGCCGGTGTAGCCGGCGCCGACGATGCAGACATCGGCTTCGAGGTCACCCGGGAGCGGCGCGCGATAGGCC
Source organism: Mesorhizobium sp. M7A.F.Ca.US.010.02.1.1 (assembly GCF_004023085.1). Classification (NCBI taxonomy): domain Bacteria; kingdom Pseudomonadati; phylum Pseudomonadota; class Alphaproteobacteria; order Hyphomicrobiales; family Phyllobacteriaceae; genus Mesorhizobium; species Mesorhizobium sp. M7A.F.Ca.US.010.02.1.1. The sequence goes on from NZ_RZRV01000010.1 coordinate 170,590, forward strand.
GGCAGCCCGATGTCGGCATACCAGAACGAGACGTTGCCGTTGACTTTGGCGTCCATGTCTAAAAATCCTGCGGGGAAAAGAGCGATCAGGTCATCGTCATGTCGGCGCGATCGTCGTCGGCAAGAAGTTTTGCATCGACTACCGACCAGCGCAGATCGACCGTGTCACCAATCGAGAACGGTGTGGCTTCCAGCGACGAGCGCACGATGGCGACCGAGCCATCGCGAAGCGTCACCTGGTATTTCGAACCCGACCCCAGATAGATCGCCTCGCTGACCTCACCGGTGAGGCTGTTCTGCCCGGCGGCGGGAGGCGTGTTGGTGCCGGCAAGCGAGAGCTTTTCCGGCCGCAGCAGGACCACCGGTTTGCCTCCGCCGGCAAGCTTGCCGTTGGCCACGATCTTCTGGCCGGCGATCGTCAGGCTGGTCTCGTTTCCTGACGTCTGGGCGGTGCCACGCAAACTGGTCGATTCGCCGATGAACTTGGCCACGAACAAGGTCGTCGGCTCGTCATAGAGCTGGCGGCCGGTTCCGACCTGTTCGATGCGCCCCTGGTTGAACACGGCGATGCGGTCGGACAGAACCAGCGCTTCTTCCTGGTCGTGCGTCACATAGACGAAGGTGGTGCCGAGTTCGCGGTGGATGCGCTTGATCTCCAGCTGCAGCCATTCGCGCAGTTTCTTGTCGAGCGCGCCGAGCGGCTCGTCCATCAAAAGCAGCGGCGGATCGAAGACGATGGCGCGCGCCAGCGCCACGCGCTGCTGCTGGCCGCCGGAAAGTTCGGAGGGATAGCGATGCGCGAAACCGGCCATCTTGACCATGTCCAGTGCTCGTACGACGAGACGGTCGCGCGCCTGCTTGTCCATGCCGCGCAAGGTGAGGGGATAGGCGACGTTCTTGCCGACCGTCATGTGCGGGAACAGCGCGTAGTGCTGGAACACGACGCCGATGTTGCGCTTGTGCGCCGGCAGGGCGACGATGCTGTTGCCGCCGACGGCAAGATCGCCTGCGGTGAGGTCGGTGAAGCCCGCAACGACGTTGAGCGTGGTCGTCTTGCCCGAGCCGCTGGGCCCCAGCAGCGTCATGAACTCGCCGGGCTCGATATGCAGGCTGACATCGTCGAGCGCGGTGAAATTGCCGTAGCGCTTGGTTGCGCCCTTGATGTCGATGGCCGCGCCACGTTCCCTCGCAGTCATCTCAACTCCTCGTCGATTTCGAGCTGATGATCAGCCCGGCGCTGATGATCAGCGTCGTGGCAATGAAGATGATGGTTCCGACGGCCGTCACCGTCGGGTCGGCGTCGCGGGTGATGCTGGTGAAGATCTGCACCGGCAAGGTCTTGAGGTAGGGACTGGTGATGAACAGCGCGACGATGATTTCATCGAAGGAGGTGACGAAGGCAAACAAAAGCCCGGACAGGATACCGGGCGCGATCAGCGGCAAGGTCACGGTGCGGAATGTGGTGAAGCGGTTGGCGCCGAGGCTGGCCGCCGCCGTTTCCAGCCGCACGTCGAAGACTTCGAGGCTTGCCGATACGGCGATGATGACGAAGGGGATCGCCAGCATCGTGTGCGCGATGACGAAGCCGGTGGTGGTGCCGACAAGCTGGTAGTCGAGGTAAACGGCATAGATGCCGATCGCCAGCACCACGCCGGGCACGATCATCGGCGTGATCAGGATGGCGCGCAGCAGGCCGGCGCCGGAATGTTTCATGCGGCTGAGGCCAAGCGACGCCAGCGTGCCGATCAGCGTGGCGGCAACGGCGACGAGGCCCGCGACCCTGAGCGAATTGAAGAAGCTCGACAGCCAATCGGGATTGGTGAAGAAATTCGCGTACCACTGCCACGAGAAGCCGGAGGGCGGGAAGGCAAGCGACTTCTTCTCGTTGAACGACATCGGGATGATGACCAGCGTCGGCATCACCAGCCAGACGGCTACCAGCAGGCAGAACAGGCCGAGCAGAATCCGGAACGGTGCCAGTCTCATGACCTGGACGCCTGCTTGTGGCGCTGGCGCATCAGCGGTGCGGCGAGCGCCAGAAGCACGAAGGTCGCGACCAGTAGGACGACCCCCATGGCGCCGCCGCGTCCCCAGTTGAGCAGGCTGAGCACCTGGCTCTGCACCAGCGTCGACAGCATGGTGCTGCGCGGTCCGCCGAGCAGGGCCGGTGTGATGTAGAAGCCGAGCGACAGGATGAAGACGATGATGGCGCCGGCAAAGACGCCGGGCAGCGACAACGGCAGATAGATTTCCAGGAAGGCGCGTGCCGGGCGCGCACCAAGGCTGCGCGCCGCCTGCACGAGGCGCAAATCGATGCCGCGCATGACCGAGTAGAGCGGCAGGATCATGAACGGCAGCAACACCTGCGCCATGCCGATGACGACTCCGGTCTGCGTGCGGATCAGCTTCACGCCGTCAAAGCCGAGCAGCCTGATCACCGAATTGATGATGCCGGAATCTTGCAGCAGGATGACCCAGGCCAAGGTGCGCACCACGCCGCTGACCCAGAACGGCACCAAAACGCACAAGATGAGGACGAGTCGCAGGCGCGGCTCGACGGCCGTCATGAGATAGGCGTAGGGGTAGGCCGCGATGACGCAGACGATGGTGACCCAGGCGGCGATGGAAAAGGTGCGCCACAGGACGGTGACGTTCACCGGCGTGGAGAAGAACCAGACGTAGTTCTGCAGGCCCCAGGCCGGGTCCGAAAAACTGCGCAGCGTGACGGTCAGCAAGGGATAGCCCATAGCCGCGATAAGCAGGAGCAGGGCCGGCATCGCCAGCAGGGACGGATAGGCGGCAAGGCGCCGGCGCCGCTGCGGCCCCTGCACGGCACCTGACGGCCGGGAATGATCACCCCCGGCCGTCGGCGTATGCGATGTCTGGCTCACGCCGTCACCTCAGTGATAGCCGGCTCAGTTGCCGGCCATCAGCGCCGTCCACTTGTCGGACGCGGCGGCGAAATTGGCGACCCAGAACTTGATGTTCTGCTGGTAGCCGAGCTTCGCGTGGTCCGGCGTGTTGGTCAGGAAGGCGGCGACGGATGCGTCGACCTTGGGCTGCGCCTCGTTGTTGATCGGCGAGTAGGACGTCTGCTCGGTCAGGATCTCCTGCGACTTCTTGCCGAGATAGGCGTTGATCAGCGCGTAGGAGGCATCGGTGTCCTTGGCGCCGACCGGGATGGTCAGCTGATCCATGACGACCAGCCAGTCCTTCCACACCGGCGTATAGGCAGCGCCATTCTTGACCGCCGTCATGGCGCGGCCAGTCCACATGATGATCATGTCGGCCTCGCCGGATTCGGCAAGCTGCTGGGATTCTGCGCCGGTCTTCCAGAAGATGGTGTCGGGGCCGATCGCCTTGATCTTGGCGATGCCCTTGTCGATATCGGCAGGCGTCATGGCGTCGACCTTGCCGCTGTCGGCCAGGATGGCCTGTTCGATCAGGCCGCCGAGCGGGCTGCCACTGCCGTCGATGGCACGGGTGCCGGGGAATTTCGCGGTGTCGAAGAAATCCTTCCAGTCCTTTGGCGGATTGTCCTTGTACGTGTCGTTCTTGTACATCAGGACCATGCCGTAGTTCATCGCCGGCACGCTGCATTCGCCGACCTGTCCGGGCGGGATGTGCGAGATGTCGAGCTTGGTCAGATCGAGTTTCTGGAACAGTTTTCCGCAATGCACGAAGGGCGGAAAATCGTCTGTGTCGACGACATCCCAGGTCACATTGCCTGATTCGACCTGCGCCTGAAGCTTGGCGATTTCGGTCGGTCCGTCGTTCAAAAGCTTGACGCCGCTCTTGTCGACGAATTCCTTGAGCGCGGCAACCTGGCCGTCCTGGTAGATGCCGCCATAGGAGACGAAGGTCAGCGTCTTGCCCTTCAACGAGCCGTCGACCACGGTTCCGGCCGGCGGCGCGTTCTGCGCGTGAGCGGCGGCTGCGAGCAAGGCCAGTGCGGCGGCGCCGACAAATCCGGCCAATCTTGATCTGCTTCCCATTTTCTAACCCTCCGATGGCTCGCTGTTTGATTTTGGCAGGCCGGGCGCGAGCGTTTTCCGGGCTACATATTGATCGAGGTCGACAGCGCCGCTTGTCGGCGGCGCGATGATCCACAGCACCTCGGCCACCGCATCGCCGACATTGATCGTCCGGTGCGGCGTCGAGGTCGAATATTCGATGCTGTCGCCCTCTTCGAGGGTGAAGCTCTCGTCGCCGAGCGTCAGTTGCACGCGTCCGCGCAGCACGAGGAACATCTCGCTCGCGTTGCCATGCGTATAGGGCACGTCGCCGGTGGAGCCGCCGACGGCGAACTCGCCGCAATAGACTTCCATCTCGCGGATCGGCCGGCGCGACAGCAGCGTCTTGCGGTAGCCTTCGCTGGTCGGCAGCGCCGGCCGCTCGGCGCGTGTCAGCACCGCGTGCGGCGACACTTCGCAGTCGTCGAAAAGATCGGCGAGGCTGATGCCGAGCGCATTGGCGATCAGCATCAATGTGCTGGTGTTGGCGCCGGAAAGGCCGCGCTCGAGCTGGCTCAGGAAGCTGGCGGTGGTGCCGATCATGCCGCCGAGCTGGCGCAGCGTCAGGCGCCGCGTGGTGCGATAGGCCTTGATGCGATCGCCCAATACCGTCGAGCGGCGCGCTTCGGCGCTGGTTGCGGCATTGTCATTGAGTGCGTGATCCGCAGCGATTTTCATGGTGATCTCAGGGTTCACTTAACATGCTATTAAGTGAGGCGTCCTGGCAAGTAGATTCGCTTGGTCACCTGAAAATCATCGATGGACCTGCGGAGGGTGCATGATCGGCAGACCGGCAACGCCGGTTCGGCTCGATCACTGGATCATGAAGCGCGAACTGAACGGCAGGCTTGCCGCGCCGACGGCCTTCGGGCTGATGCTGACCCGCGCGGGCAGCGCTTCGATGCCGGGGAATTCCCGGCTGATGTCGGCGCACAAGGCCTTGGCGATCTTCTGCGGCGCATAGCTGGACAGGACGACCGTCCTGAATTCGACAAACTGGGTCAGTGCGGAAATAGAGGCTTTCAGGCGGTTGGAGCATTCCCCCAGCCATTCGCTGTAGGCCTCGCCGAGGTCAGGCCATTCAGGGCTGCTGCTCCAAATGATTTCGGAGGGGCGCCCGCGCATTGTCAGTTCGCTTTCCAGGCGCACAAGGCCATGATCGAAGCTGGCGCTGGAGTTCCCCTTGTAGATCTGGTGGTTGAGGATGAGCCTGCTCTGCAGCCGCGCTCCGAGATAGAAGAACAAATAGTCGTTGAGCGGCTTGGCGACGCCGAACATGCTCTCGCCGCCGGCTGCTGCGGTGATGTCGTTCTGCACGAAAACCGGCAGCTTGATCTGTTCCTCGATCTCCCCCTGCAAGGCTTTCAGCGAGGTGCTCGATCCGTTGCGGGTTGCAGCCATCGTGTCGACATCGTCGGGAACGGCCAGGCCGATGCCGGCAACCCGGCTGCGCGCCTCGACCGGCAGGCTGGTCATGGCTTGCCTGATCGCGCCGAACAGATCGCCGCTTTGCGGAAAGGGATTGGCTTCATCCGCCGGCAATTGCGTGTGGAAGCGCACGGTGCCGATGAAATCGATGAGTGCGATGTCGATCCGGCGTCGGCTGAAGCCGACGCCAACCGCATAGGCGCCCTCCGGGTTGAGCGAAAGCGGGATGGTGGGCGGCCCGACGCGGCCGCGCTGCGCCTCGCCTTGCGAGACCAGGCCTTCCTGCTCGAGCGAGCGGACGATAACCGATGCCGTCTGCGCCGAGAGGCCGGTTTTTTCGCCGATTTCCATCCGCGAAATGCCTTCGTTCTGAAGCAGCAGCGACAGCACCAGCCGCTCATTGTAGCTGCGGACGCTCAACGCATTCAGCCCGCTCGCGCGATCGGCGATGCGCAATGGATTGGGTGGTGCGAACCTCATGTCAGGCAAGGGTCGCCCCGTCGGTTGGAGCTCGTTGCCCGGTGGCTTTAGTGTTGCTCATGTCGAGCGGCTCCAGCCGATGGCATCGACCGCGCGGGCAAGTGCGGTGCCCAGCAATCTGTGCGCCTCGGCATCGATGTGAAAGCCGTCCGCTTCGCTGCACGACACCACCGAGCCGGCATCGAAAAAGTGGAGTTCGAGCGAGTCCGCCAGAACCTCGAACTCGAGCGCGAGCAGGCGCGATTTCTCCGGCGCACCGGCGAAGATGGACTTCCATTCCTTGACGTCGTCCTGCATCGGCGGCGGCGCCACGATCATGATCTCGGGCGTCGAGCCGCCTGGCCCAGGCGCCAGCTCCTTGATGTCATAGACGAGGCAGCCGATCCCCATCGCCACTTCCGACGGCGGCTTGTTGAAGCGGATCTTCAGGTCGTTGGTGCCGAGCATGATGATGACGAGGTCGAGCGTCGCATGGCTCTGCAGGCAGGGGCGAAGATAGGTTCTGCCGTTTTTGTGGGCGCCCTCGATCGGGTCGTCGTGGACGGTGGTGCGGCCGCTCAATCCTTCCTCGATGACATACCAGTCGGGGCCTAGCTGAGAACGCAATATTCCCGGCCAGCGTTCACCCGGCCCATAGCGCTCGAGCGGCCCCCTGCCGGGGATCTGGCCGTGCGTGTTGGAGTCGCCGTAGCACAAGACTGATCGCATGTTTTTCCCGCCGGGACTGACAGCGCGCCGAAGCCGGCGAGCGCCATTCATGATGGATAGCGGAGCGGTGAAAGGCAAGCAAGGGAATAGTCATTCAACATGACTAACTATTGACAGGGCGAATCCGCTGTGCTTCTAAAGTGCCGGAGGAGTTCTCAACCGTCACCATCGTCCAGCCCGGGTTGGGCCTCGACACGCATGTGTTCGGGGACGGGAGAATCGCGTGCATCGGTCGGTTTGCGACGACGAGCATGCATCGGGAGAGCGTCTCGCGGCAGTACACATTCGTACGGCCGGCCATACGAATTCGTAGGCCGGGACAACCACAAGGAGGAGAGTTGAATGTTAGGATTGCTGAAAACCGTCGGCCTGGGGATGCTAGTTGCGTCCACGCTTGCCGTGACGTCCCTGGCGCATGCGGAAGACATCAAGCTGATGGACGGCGTCGCGCCGCGCCCCGACGACACGCGCATGACCGCGGCCGGTGCGTTCAAGAAGGACCCGCCCTGGGTCATCGGAATGAGCGACTTCGGCGTCAACGCAAACACGTGGACGGTACAGGTGGCGCATGAGGCGGAGAATGCCGCGGCCAAGGACAAGCGCATCTCGAAATTCATCCTGCTCGATGCCGGCTTCGACCAGAAGAAGCAGGTGGCGGATATCGAGGACCTGATTGCGCAGCATGTCGACGCGATCATCGTGCAGCCGGTGACCAGCACATCGGCGAATGCCAGCATCGCCAAGGCGGTCGCCGCCGGCATTCCCGTCATTCTCCACACCGGTCGCATCGATTCCGACGCCTACACCACCGAAATCCAGGGCGGCGCCGAGCATTTCGGCAAGGTGATGGGCGACTGGCTGGTCAAGACCGTCGGCGACAACGGCAAGATCTGGGTCCTGCGTGGCCTGGCCGGACATCCGGAAGACACCAACCGCTACAACGGACTCCTGGAGTCGCTCAAGGGCACGCATGTGCAGATCATCGCCGAGGAGCATGGTGACTGGCAGTACGACAAGGCCAAGAAGCTGTGCGAGACGCTTTATCTGAACAACCCACAGGTTGACGGCATCTGGTCGTCCGGCGCTGACATGACGCGCGCCTGCGTCGATGTCTTCAAGCAGTTCGGCACGCCCGTTCCGCCGATTTCGGGCGAGGGCAACAATGGCTATTTCGGCCAGTGGATCACGGACGGGTTCAAGTCGATCTCGCCGGAATACAGCCCCGCCCAAGGTGCGGCCGGCGTGCGCGCCGCTGTTGCCCTTCTGGAAGGCAAGCAGCTCTACAAACGCTATGTCTATAATCCCGACGGATGGGACCAGGACAAGGCCAAAAAATACTATCGCGACGACCTGACCGCCAATGTCTGGTGGCCGAGCGAACTGCCCGAGGACAAGCTCAAGGAATATTACGGCAAGAAGTGACGGCGCCGTGGCTGGCGGGGAGTGGACAAGCATTCCCCGCAGGCCGTTCCATGTGTTGAATTTGGTTCGTTCGAGGGTTTCGTGACCAATCTTATCGAGATGTCCCACATTTCGAAGGCATTCGGAGGGAGCAAGGCGCTCCATTCCGTTTCCCTCGATCTCAAGGCGGGCAGCGTCCACGCCCTGATGGGCGAGAACGGCGCCGGCAAATCGACGTTGATGAAGATCCTGGCGGGCGTGCATCAGCCCGATTCCGGCGAGATCTTCATGAACGGGGAGAAGCTCGATCTGAAATCGCCGCGCGCCGCACTCGATGCCGGCATTTCGACCGTTTTCCAGGAGCATTCGCTGCTGCCCAATCTGTCGATCGCCGAAAACATGTTTCTGGGCCGGGAGCCGACGACCCGGTTCGGCTCGATCGATTATCGGGCGATGAAAAGCCAGACCGCCAAGGCGCTTGGCGAACTCGGCCTCACGCTCGACCCGTCGCAACTCGTTTCCAACCTGACCATAGCCGAGCGGCAATTCGTCGAGATCGCGCATTGCATCCAGGCGGACGCCAGCGTGCTTATCCTCGACGAGCCGACGGCTGCTCTCAACGCGGCCGATGTCGATGTGCTCAACCGCAACATCCGCCGGCTGCGCGATAAGGGAAAAGCCATCGTCTACATCTCGCATCGCATGGAGGAGATCTTCGAGCTGTGCGACACGGTGACGGTGCTGAAGGACGGCGCACTGGTCGGCACCAGGATGGTGTCCGAGATCACCACCGACGACCTCATCGCCATGATGGTCGGACGCGAACTCCAGGACCTTTTTCCCGATCGCACGGGCGATAAGGGTGATGAGATCCTGCGAGTCGAGAACCTCAGAATCACCGACACATCGCGGCCGCTGTCGCTGTCTTTGCACAAGGGTGAGATCGTAGCCCTGGCCGGACTGGAGGGGCAGGGCCAGCAGCGCTTCCTGAGATCGCTGATCGGCCGCTATCATCCCTCCGCCGGGACGATTTCCGTCAACGGCAAAGCGCTGAAAATGCCGCTCCCGGCATCATCAGGCGTTCGCCATTTGCAGCAGCTGAGGGTCGGCTTCGTTCCCGAGGACCGCAAGGAGGAGGGGCTCTTCCTCGCTTTGCCGATCGCCCACAACATCGCCATCGGATTGCATTCGAGGCGATTCGAACTCGCGCCGGCGCGGCCGTATCGAAACGTCATCGCCCGCATGATGGAGGTCATGAACATAAAGGCGGCAGGGCCGTCCGCGCCGGTCGGCTCCCTGTCGGGCGGCAACCAGCAAAAGGTTCTCCTCGGCCGCTACCTGGCCGCCGATCTCGATCTTCTGCTGGTCGAGGAGCCGACCCGCGGCGTCGACATCGGCGCCAAGTCCGAGATCTACCACCTGCTGCGCGACTTTACCGCCAAGGGCGGCGCCGTGCTGGTGCTGTCGCGCGAGACGATCGAGTTGATCGGGCTCTGCGATCGCATCTACGTCGTCCACGACGACACCATCGTTGCCGAAATGCCGGCGGCGCAGGCGACGGAACACAAGATCCTCGACGCGGCCCTGACGGGCGGCTCCGCGCGCCAGCACTAGGGGGGCTGCCATGGTTCGCTCGCTGTTCAACATCCTGAGTGGCCGGAACACGCGGCAAGGCCTGTGGGGCCTGCCACTGCTGGTCGCCTTGTTCATTTCGCTGTGGCTGACCGTCGAGACGACACAATTTGCCACGGCCGAAAACCTCTTCAACCTGGTGGCCCAGGCAATGCCGCTGATCATCGCGGCCATCGGACAGTTGGTGGTCGTGCTCATCGGCGGGCTCGATCTGTCGGTCGGCTCCGTCATCAGCTTCACCACGGCGGTGCTGGCGCTCGATCAGCCGGCTGTCGTGCTGATCCCGGCGGTCTTCGTGCTGGCGGCACTCATCGGGCTGATCAACGGCCTGGCGATCACCCGTTTCAACGTCCATCCGATCATCGCGACGCTGTCGACGCAGTACATCGTGCTCGGCATCACGCGCATCCTGCGTCCTGTGTCCGGCGGTACGGTGCCGGAGATCGTCATCGATGCCGTCTCAGGCAGTTTCCTCGGCGTTCCCTATCCGGTTTTCTGGGGCATCGTCGTGATCCTGGCAGCGTGGAAACTGCTCTACGGATCGCGATACGGGCTGCATCTGTTTGCGATTGGCGGCGGCATTGCTTCGGGCGCTGAAAGTGCTGCCCGCAATTTCGGCGTCTCCGACCGTCGCAACATCATCCTCGCCTATGTGGTCTGTTCCTGTTTCGCGGCCGTTGCCGGTGTCTTCCTGGCCGGGCGCATCGTGTCGGGCGATCCGAATGTCGGGCTGCTTTTCGAACTCGACACCGTCACCGCCGTCGCCCTTGGAGGCACCCAGCTCTCCGGCGGCATAGGCAGCCTGCACGGCACGGTGATCGGCGCGCTGGTCATGGCGCTGCTGGCCAATGGCATGAACCTCGCCAACGTCTCCCCCTTTGTCCAGACCGCGATCAAGGGCGGCATCCTGCTGGCGGTGGTCGGGCTGCAATCCCGCAAGAAGATGGGGCTCTAAAAGATGGCTGCCGTTCTCGCAAATCCGATCGCCCGGCGCCTGCTGCGCATACCGCCGTCCTATTTTGTCTTTCTCGTGCTGATGGCGACGCTGTGGATCGCGCGACCGAACATGCTCAACCTCAACATCATGGGTATCTTCGTCAGGCAGATCGTCCCGCTCGGCATCCTGGTGCTGGGGCAGCTCGTCGTCATGCGGGTGAAGTCGATCGACCTCTCCGGCGGCGGCATCATCCTGCTCATCAACTATTTCATCTCGTCGGGCACTTTCCCCGGCGCGTCGATGCCTTTCTTCGTCGTGCTGGCGCTCGCCACCGGCCTCGTCATCGGCCTGTTCAACGGCTTCATGATAGGGAGCCGGCGGGTGTCGGCTGTCATCGTCACGCTGGCGGTCAGCATCATCCTGGTAGGGCTGGTGCAGTTCCTGTCGAGCGGCAATCCGCCCGGCGATGTGCCGAAGCTGTTCAACGATCTCTACAACACGAAATTCCTGTCGGTTCCGACGCCGGTGCTGTTCTGGGTCCTGCTGACCGCTTCGGTGTGGCTGCTTCTGTCGCGGACCGTCTTTGGCCGCTACGTCGCCTCGGTCGGGGAGAATGCCGAAGCCGCGCATTTTTCCGGCGTGCCGGTCCAGCGCACGGTCATCCTGGCGCATACGCTCGCCGGCCTGATCGCGGCGATCGCGGCCCTGGTGCAGACCGGTTCGATCGCCGTCGGCAGCGTCCGTGTCGGCCTCGACCTGCCGATCCTGGCGGTCGCGGCAACGATCCTCGGCGGCGTCGTCTTCGGTCGTGGCGACGGCGGCGTCTGGGGGCCCTTCTTCGGGGCGCTGTGCTTTGCGCTGCTGTTCGTGGTGATGACGGTGCTCGGCATCGACGAGCCCGGCAAGCTCATCGCGCAGGGCGTCATCATCCTCGGCGCGGCGATCTTCTACGGAGTGCGCGTGCGAAACCCCTGACTTAAGACGGCGAAAAGCAAGTGCGCCGGCGTTCAGACAATTGCAAACAGATGGAGAAACATGGATGTCACCGCCAAAAAACATCATGTGCTACGGCGACTCGCTGACCTGGGGCTGGGTTCCGGTCAAGGAGGGGTCGCCGACCTACCGCTACCCTTATGATCAGCGCTGGACCGGTGTGATGGCGACGGCGCTAGGGGCGGGCTACCACATCATCGAAGAAGGCCTGAGCGCGCGCACCACCTGTCTCGACGACCCCAACGATCCGCGCCTGAACGGGGCCAATTATCTGCCCGCGGCCATCGCCAGCCATCTGCCGCTCGATCTGGTCATCGTCATGCTCGGCACCAACGACACCAAGTCTTATTTCCGCCGGACGCCCTATGAGATCGCCAATGGAATGGCGAAATTGGTCGGGCAGATCCTGACCAGCGCCGGGGGCATCGGCACGCCTTATCCGGCGCCGAAGGCGCTGGTCATTGCGCCGCCGCCGCTGACCCCGATGCCCGATCCGTGGTTCGAGGGCATGTTCGGCGGCGGGCACGAAAAATCCAGAGACCTGGCCAGGCAATACAAGGCGATGGCGGATTTTATGAAGATCGATTTCCTCAATGCCGGCGATTACCTCACCACGGACGGTGTCGACGGAATTCATTTCACCGCCGCAAACAACGCCGATCTGGGGCGCGCCGTCGCCGACAAGGTCAAGTCGATCCTCGAGCCGGGCAAGGTCAGCACTGCCGCCTGAAGCTGCCAGGCCGTCGGCCTGCGGCACACAGGCCCATGGCGCAGGTGTATCGCTCGTTCCTCCGGCGATACACATCGATACGGGGCCGTTTGGCCCCGTATCGATGTGGCGCTCGACGCCTGCAGACCTGCGTTGATCTAGGGCCTTGCGCTCCGAGGGACATGATCGGCGGACGCTTTGGTTTGGCGGTCGAAAACGACCGCCAGGCCGTTCTTCACGGCAAGCGCGGCGACCATGTCGTCGAGTTCGCGATCGGGAATGGCGGGTTTGAGGACCTGCCGGATGGCCCGATAGGCCTGCTCGGTCGACACATAGTCGTAGTGCTTTTTGCGCGCTTCCACATATGCTCGATGAGAATGCCCAATCGGCGGGCGGCGATGTCATCTGGTTGCTGCAAGGGAGCCTCCTCAGGGTCGATCGTTTGCAGACCCCCGAGATGTAAAAACCCACGCCGCGAAAGTTAAGGCCTCCTGTCGGTTTGAAGCCCAAAAAATCTATTGCCTCCGTTCAACGAACTGCGCCGCAGAGTGACATCGTGTCCGAATTGGCACATCGCAGCCGCAAGGCGCGGGTCAACTAACCCGTCCGAATTGCGAACAAAGCGTGTATTCAGAACAGTTCCGACAGAACGGCCATGAAGTGGTCGTTCTCCGCAGCCGAGCCGATGCTGGCGCGCACATAGGTGTCAAAACCCTGCTGCTTCCACGGCTTGACGATGACGCCTTGCCGCAGCAGGCCTTCAACGAAGGCGGAAGCATCTTGCCGGCAGTTGAAGAACAGGAAGTTGCCCCTGGAGGCGGCGACGTCGAGGCCCTTGCTTGCCAGGAAAGTCTCGACGCGTTTTCTCTCCGCCCTGGCCAGCGCGACGACCCTGGCGAGGTGTTCGTCGTCGGCCAGCGCCGCGAGTGCGGCGGCTTGGGCCATGCCGTTGGCGTTGAAAGGCGTGCGGACGCGGTCGAGCAGCGCGCGCAGCTCCGGGTCACCGACGATGCCGAAGCCGATCCGCAATCCGGCCAGACCGAACGCCTTGGAAAAGGTCCGCAGCACGATCCAGGGCCGGTCCAGCTTTTCGAGATAGGGCAGGGACGACGCATAGTCGTCGCCCTCGGCATATTCGGCATAGGCTTCGTCGATGACGATCAGCGTCTCGTCGCTCGTCGCATCCAGAACCCTCGACAGATCGCCGCCGGAGAGCCAGCTGCCGACCGGGTTCATCGGGTTCGAGAACAGCAGCATGCGCGGCCGCTCGCGCGCCGCCTCGACCAGCGCATCGACATTAATGGTCAGATCGTCGTTGACGACAACGCGCTTGACGGTAGCGCCCATCAACGTCGCGTAGTCCTCATGCAGCGGAAACGACGGATAGAGCGTGACGACGGCGTCGCCCGGCCGCAACACGGCACGGCTGATGACGGAGAGAAGGTCTTCGGAACCGTTGCCGAGGATAATCTGGTCCTCGGTGACGGCATATTTGTCGCCGATCGCTTGGCGCAGCTTGCGCCCGGCAGGGTCCGGATAGAGGCGGAACATCTCGGAGCCGGCATGCATCGTCGTGACGAGGGTCGGGCTGGGCCCGAGCGGATTTTCGTTCGAGCCCAGTTTGGCGATCCTGGCCGGTGCGTATCGCTCCATAACCTCGTCAATGGTGAGCCCGGAATTGTAGGGCGACAAACGGTTGACTTCGGTGCGGACCATATCCGAGGCTTTCGACACGGGTGGGCTCCTTTGCGGCGGATTTCGTCATCCGTACCGTAGTCGAAATAGTTTGTATATGCTTGTATATGTAACTTGATCTGATAGTCTCGACGCTGAAGCGGAAACCGACACCGATCAGGAGGATCACATGCGCAACGCTTCTCTCTTCGATCTCTCCGGCAGGAAGGCGCTTGTCACCGGTGCAAGCCGGGGCATCGGGCGCAGCATCGCCGAGGCGCTGAGTGCTGCCGGCGCAGACGTCGCGGTCACGGCGCGCAGCCTGGCCTCGCTGGAGGCCACCACGGCAGCCATCCGCGCCGCCGGCGGAGTGGCGCACGCCATCGCTCTCGACGTCACCGATGTCGGCCGCTGCCGGGCAGCAACCGCAGAGGCTGCCAGCCTGCTTGGCGGTCTCGACATTCTCGTCAACAATGCCGGCGTGGAGGAGGTGCGGCCCTCGCTCGATGTCGACGAGGCGCTGTGGGACAGGATCGTCGACACGAATCTCAAGGGAGCGTTCTTCTGCGCCCAGGCCGCCGCGCGGCAGATGCGCGACGCCGGACGCTCTGGTGCCATCATCAATCTGTGCTCGCTGACATCCGAAGTCGGAATCCCCACCGCGGTGCCGTATGGCTCGTCGAAGTCGGGCCTGCTCGGCATGACCCGCGCCCTTGCGGCGGAGTGGGCGGAGCTTGGCATAAGGGTCAACGCCATCGCGCCGGGCTATTTCAGGACGGCGATGACCGACGTTTTTTACAGCGACGAGGCATGGCAGCACTCCATGCTGGCCAAGATCCCGCAGCGGCGTTTCGGTGATCTCCACGACTTGCACGGCATCGCCGTGTTCCTCGCTTCGGATGCGGCTGCCTACATAACCGGCCAGTCCATTCCGGTCGATGGCGGCTTTCTCGCCTCGATCTGATGAGGCAGGTTTGCCTCCGCAGTTTCGACGGGAAGGATGATGGAAAAATTGCTGGCGACCATCATACATACATGTATATACTTTTGCCTGAGTGAAGCCTCTCGACGGCTTTGATCCTTGCCCCGGTCGGCTTGTCGACCCGCAGAACTATGGCCCTCCACGGGCCAACCGTCATTGCGTTCCAAGAGTTCCAGGAGACGAGCAATCATGTCCGACATCAGCTTCCACGATCTGTCATCCATCGATGCCGACCAGCGCGCCAGTCTGCTGAAGCGCGCCGAGGCCGATCTGACGGTCTTCGTTGAGAAGGTCCGGCCGATCATCCAGGCCGTCAAGGACGAAGGCGACGCCGCCTTGATCCGCTTCGCCAGGGAACTCGACAAGGCCAATGTCGCCGAGGGCGAACTGCAGGTGTCGGAAGCCGAGTTCGATGCGGCGTTCGACAAGGTGGAAAGGGACGTCGTCGAGAGCATCCAGTTCGGCATCGACAACATCAGGCATTTCCATGAGGAGCAGAAGCCGGAAACGATGTGGCTCAAGGAAGTCCGGCCGGGCGCCTATGCCGGGGACAGGTACACGCCGATCGCTTCCGTTGCGCTCTACGTGCCGCGCGGCAAGGGCGCTTTCCCGTCAGTGACGATGATGACGTCGGTGCCGGCGGTGATTGCCGGCGTGCCGCAGATCGCCATCGTGACGCCGCCGACATCGGATGGGTCGGTGGACGCGGCAACGCTCGTCGCCGCGCGTCTCGCCGGCGTGGGCACGGTCTACAAATGCGGCGGCGCCCAGGCAGTTGCCGCCGTCGCTTACGGCACCGAGACGGTGAAGCCCGCGCTCAAGATCGTCGGTCCCGGCAGCCCGTGGGTCGTGGCGGCCAAGAGCGTGCTGTCGTCGGTCATCAACACAGGTCTTCCGGCCGGCCCGTCGGAAGCGATCATCTTTGCCGATGACAGCGTCGACGGCGGGCTTGCCGCGCTCGACCTGTTGATCGAAGCCGAGCACGGGCCAGATTCCTCGGCCTATCTGGTGACGCACAGCCGCAAGGTTGCAGAAGCAGCACTCGCCGCACTTCCCGAGCATTGGTCGCGGATGACCGAGCAGCGTGTGGAGTTTTCGCGCGCGGTGTTGACCGGCAAGCGCGGCGGCATCGTGCTGACCGCATCGCTGGAAGACAGCTACCGCTTCATCAACGACTATGCGCCCGAACATCTCGAGATCCTGTCGACGGAGCCGTTCGCCCATCTCGGACGCATCACCGAGGCGGCCGAAATCCTCATGGGACCGCATACGCCGGTGACCCTTGCCAACTTCGTCCTTGGACCCAATGCAGTGCTGCCGACCAGCCGGTGGGCGCGGACCTACGGCCCGCTTTCGGTGACGGATTTCGTCAAGCGCTCGTCGGTCGGCTATGTCACCTCGGCGGCCTATCCGGAACTCGCTCTGCATGCCCGCAGGCTTGCCCGCTATGAGGGCTTCAGTTCGCACGAGAACGCGGTCTCGGAAATCCGCGACCGCTATCTCGCCGGCTGAGCGGAAACGATCGCGATGAGGGCTGCTCGACTTTATCGACCTGGTGACCTGCGTGTCGAGGACATCGCTCCGCCAGGCGCGCCGGATGCGGGCTGGGTGAAGCTCAGGGTCGATGCCGCCGGCATCTGCGGTTCGGACCTGCATAATTTCCGCACGGGACAGTGGATAAGCCGGTCGCCTTCGACGGCCGGCCATGAACTCACCGGCACGGTGACCGCCATCGGCGCAGGCGTTGATAGCGTCGCCGTCGGTGACAGGGTGGTTGCCGATTCCCGGTTCTGGTGCGGAGACTGCGCGCAATGTCATGCCGGCAGGCGGCATCTCTGCGCGTCGCTGGGCTTCGTGGGAGAAATCTGCGACGGCGGATTTGCCGAACAGGCGGTGCTGCCCGCACGGCTTTTGCATATCATCGATGCCGCGCTCGACGAGCGGGTTGCGGCGATGGCCGAACCGCTGGCGGTGGCGCTGCATGCGGTGCGGCGGCTGCCGAAAACGGCAGGCGCGGTGCTGGTGGTCGGCTGCGGGCCGATCGGTGGTCTTGCCGCGCTGCTGCTGTCGCGGACCTTCGCCGGCACCGTGCTCGTCGCCGACCGCAACCAGAGCCGCTGCGCCCGGGTGGCGCGGGTGGCGGGTGCCACGATCGTCGATCTGAACCGGGATGCCGTTGCCGCTGCGACTGCCAATGCGCCGCTGCTCGCGGCCATTGAGGCGACCGGCAGCATTGCGGCGCTCAATCAGTTGCTCGGCGTTCTCGATCCCGGCGGCACGATCGCCATGGTGGGCATCTTTCACGGCCGCCTCGACATTGATCCCAATACGCTGGTCGAACGCGAAATCGGGTTGCTGGGATGCCACGCCTTTGCCGATGAGCTGCCCGAGGCCGTGCGGATGCTAGGTGAACTCAGCGAACCGCTGTTGGCGCTGATCGACCAGGAGATCGGCCTGGATGACATTCCGGCTGCCTATGAGCGGCTGTTGGCGGGACACAGCGACGGCTTGAAAACAATCATCCGCATGCGGCAACCTGTCGAGCAGTCGTGATTTCCGATGAATCGCCGGAAAGGACTTTTGAAATGATCACTTTGCCCGACACGGCCAGCCCTCTCTACGAGAAGGTGAAGGACTACATCCTGGCCAACATCGGAACGGGCCGGTGGGGCAAGGATCGCAAGCTGCCGTCCGAGAATGAGTTGGTGGCTTCACTCGGCGTGTCGCGGATGACGGTTCACCGGGCGCTCAGAGAGTTGACCTCGGCCGGGTTCCTGATCCGTCTGCAAGGTGTGGGAACTTTCATCGCGCCACCGCGGCCGCAATCGACGCTGATCGAGATCAACAACATCGCAGCCGAGATCGTCGAGCGCGGCAACAGGCATCGATCCGAAGTCCTCGTCCTCGAAACCATCATGCCGACAAAGGAGCTGGCGCTGTCGTTCGAGTTCGCAAAGCGCGTCCCGATCTATCATTCTGTCGTCGTCAATTTCGAGAATGATTTGCCGGTGCAACTCGAAGAGCGCTTCGTCAATTCGAGCCTCATCCCCGACTATGACAAGCAGGATTTTTCGAAGACGGCGACCTATGACTACCTCATGCAGAAAACCCCGGTGACCGAGGTCGAGCATATCATTTCCGCCATCCCGGCCGATGGCGAGACGGCGCGGCATCTGGGCATCGATGTCGGCGCCTGCTGCCTCTTCCTGCACCGCCGGACATGGACAGGCGCGGTGGTGGCCACGATCAGCAAGCTGACTTATGCCGGCAGCCGCTACTCGCTCGGCAGCCGCTATTCCCCTTCAAAAAGCAGCTAACGGAAGCAGGATGAATGCAAGTCGGGAGCGGTTTCGTTGTCAATGTATATACATGTGCTGACGAGAACGCTTTCGCTCTCGAATGAACGGGCCAAGAAGGACAACAGATGACGCAGACACAGAGTCGCACGGCGCGGATCCGGGCACTCGCGCAGCATGATGTTGCCGAAGCACAAAGCGCGCTGGCGGCATTGCTGGGCGACCTGTTCGCGATGACCCCCCGCAATGTGCGCATCAACTTCGACAAGTACAGCCTCAATTCGTTGAACGGCTTCTTCGAGGACGATGGCAAGGCCTACTTCTTCAAGTTCCATCAGGAGGAGCGGGAAGAGGCGATGACGGGCGAGTATTACCGCGCCGAGATTCTGTCGCGCGCAGGCCTGCCGGTCGACCAACCCGTGCATATGTCTGCCCAACCAGGCGAGCAGATCCTTGTCTATCGCCGCCGCACGGATCCAAGATTTTCGGATGTGCTGTTCGCGCTGGATGGGCAGGACGATGCCTGCAAGCGGCAAGAAGCCGTTCTTGCCGAGCGCGACCTGTCGGCCAGGCTGCTCAAGGTCTATCTCGAGACGCTGCATCCCGTCACTGTCGAGGACGTGGCGGCGGAGCCGATCCACAGGCTGTTTCATGAGCGGCTGATCGATGCCGAGACACGCTTGTCACCAGGCGGAAGGCTGGCCGATTTCTATGTCGGCAAGCCGTTCGTCTTTCCCGGTGCCGAGCTGGATTGGGACCGGTTTTCCCGGCTGAAATTCGTCATCAACGACCAGCAGTACACCGACAGCATCGGTGAGCTTTTCGATGCCGCGGCTGTGCGCTTACGGCCGGACCGCCTTGCCGATGCCGGCGGCGTGGTCGCGCATGGCGACGCCCACAACGCCAACGTCTGGTACACGGCGAAGGCGGGGAGGGCGGAGCTGTCCTTCTTCGATCCTGCCTTTGCCGGCTCGCATATCCCGACGCTGCTGGCCGAGGTGAAGGCGACGTTTCACAACATCTTCGCCCACCCGTTCTGGCTCTATGATCCGGCGACCGCGACAGAGGCTTTTCGCGCGCAGGCGCGGCTGGACGGAAATCTGCTCCATGTCGACACGGACTGGGACCTGAGCCTCGTCCGCCGCGACCTGCTGGAGGTCAAGGCGACAGCGCTGTGGCGGCCATTGCTGCTGGAGCTCAAACGGCGCGGCATGCTGCCGGCCGATTGGCGCGCGGTGCTGCGAGCCGGTCTTTTCCTGTCGCCGACGCTGGTCATGAACCTGCGGGCTGGCGCGCGCAGCCACACGCCGGTCTCCTCCCTCATTGCCTTCTCAGTCGCGGTCATGGTCGGCAGCGAGCCCGTTGCCGGGGCCGATCGGGTGACAGGTTTCCTCGACCGGATCGATCCGGAAAAAGCGTGAAAATTGAGTCTTTCCAACTTGTATATGCATGTATGTATTTTAGCCTTGACATCCGCTCCCGCTGACGCTGAAATATCCTCGCACTTCACCATGAAGTGGCAGGTAAGACGCCGAGGCACAGTGCCGCAAGAGCAGAAACCCGCAGTCTCACCAGGCCGGCTACCTCAGTTAGAAAAAGCGGTCTGATCATCAAGGGGAACAAAGATGATGCGTAACCTAACAGGACAGTTTCGCGCGCTCGTGATGGCCGCCGCCGTCGGACTCGCCGCCGCCCCGGCAGCCTACGCGGCCGATGCGGCCATTCCCACCACGCCCGAGGCAGGAGCGTTCAAGATCGGCATCGAGCCCTGGCTCGGCTATGGCCAATGGCATGTCGCCGAGGCCAAGGGCCTGTTCAAGACAAACGGGCTGGGCGACGTCCAGATCGTCAACTTCGCCGAGGACAAGGACATCAATGCAGCACTTGCAAGCGGCCAGCTCGACGCCGCCAACATCGCCACCCACACGGCGATGGGCATGGTCGCGGCCGGCCTGCCGGTGAAGATCGTGCTGCTGCTCGACGTCTCCATGACCGCCGACGCCATCATCGCCGGCAAGGACGTCACCTCCATCGCGGACCTTAAGGGCAAGCAGGTCGCCTTCGAGGAAGGCACGACGAGCGACATCCTGCTCAAATACGCGCTCGCCAGGAACGGCATGTCGATCGACGATGTGAAGCCGGTCCCGATGCCGGCGTCCGATGCCGGCAGCGCCTTGATCGCCGGTCAGGTGCCGGTCGCGGTGACTTATGAACCGTACCTCACCGTCGCCATGGCGCAGAACAAGGACCTCAAGCTTCTGTTCACCGCCGGCGAGGATCCCGGCCTGATCAGCGACGTGCTGGTGGTGCGTGACGAGGTGATCAAGTCGCGGCCCGGCCAGGTGCTGGCCATGATCAAGAGCTGGGACGCAGCGCTCAAGGACTACAATGCTGATACGCCCGGCGGCCGCGCCATCATCGCCAAGGCTGTCGGTTCGGACGTCAAGGACCTCAACACCGCCTTTGACGGCGTGCGCTACTACTCGCTGGCCGAAAACAAGACGGCGCTCACCGGCGACTTCACCACCAAGACCTTCGCCGATGTCGAAGCCGCCGCCAAGAACGCCAAGCTGCTGCAGGCCGATGTGACGCCGGAGCAGATGATCGACCCGTCCTTCGTCAAGGCGGCGGAATGATCAAGGCCGGATCGCGGTGGTGACACAGATGCCCGGGGAGCGACCGGCGCCAGGACCGATCGCGAAACAGGCGAGGCGCCGCCGATCCTCCGGGATCGGCGTGCCCATCGCCAGGTCGCGCTTTCTGATCATCGCGGTGGCCGTGTTCGTTGGGCTGGGCCTTGCCTGGTGGGCGGCGACCGGACTGGGGTTGGTAAAGCCGATCTTCCTGCCTTCGCCGGGCAGCGTCGCGACGCAGATCGCCAAGCTCGCTGCCGACGGCACGTTGTGGCTGGACCTCAAAGCCTCGATGTATCGCATCTCCATCGGCTTCCTCATCGCCTCGGTACTGTCGATACCGATCGGCGTTCTGATTGGCAGTTTCCGTTCTTGGGAAGCGGCCATCGAGCCGCTGGTTGATTTCATCCGCTACATGCCGGTCGTCGCTTTCGTGCCGCTCTCCATTCTTTGGGCCGGCACCGGAGATTCGCAGAAGTTCCTGATCATCTTCATCGGCACCTTCTTCCAGCAGGTCCTTATGATCATGGACAACGTCAAACGGGTTCCCACCGATTTCATCGGCCTTGGGCGCACACTCGGCCTGCCGGATCGCAAGATCCTGACGCGCATCGTCGTCCCCAGCGCCTTGCCGGGTATCTGGGATACGCTGCGCATCAGCCTGGGCTGGGCATGGACCTGGCTGGTGCTGGCCGAACTTGTCGCCGCGACTTCGGGGCTCGGCTATCGCATCACCGTGTCGCAGCGCTATTTCCAGACCAACACGATCATCGGCTACATCCTGCTGCTTGGCCTGCTTGGCCTCATCACCGACCAGGTGATGAAGGCGCTGGAGAAGGTGCTGTTCAAGCAAGAGGGCCGCTCGCAATGAGGTCCAGCCGATGAGTTTCCCCAAATTGCGGATCGCCGGCCTCCGCAAGAGCTTCGGCACGGGCGAACGGCGCACGGAAGTGCTGCGCGATATCAACCTCGATCTTGCCGACAACGAGTTTGTGTCCCTGGTCGGTACGTCGGGCTGCGGCAAGAGCACGCTGCTGTCGATCGTTGCCGGACTGCAGGACTTCGACGCGGGCGATCTCAGCATCGACGGCGCGCCGATCCTGCAGCCGGGTCTCGACCGTGGCGTCGTCTTCCAGTCCTACACGCTGCTTCCCTGGCTGACGGCGCGGCAGAACATCGAGTTTGCCCTCAAGGCCGCCGGCTACGATCGCCCGACCTGCCGCAGGATCGCGCTGGAGCATCTCGAACTCGTCAAGCTGTCCGACAGCGCCGACCGCTACCCGGCCGAACTCTCGGGCGGCATGAAACAGCGCGTCGCCATTGCGCGCGCGCTTTCCTACCGGCCCAAGATGCTGTTGATGGACGAGCCCTTCGGCGCGCTCGATGCCTTGACCCGGCACCAGATGCAGGAACTGCTCACCCAGATCTGGGAGGAACACAGGTTGACCGTCCTGTTTGTCACCCATGATGTGGAGGAGGCCGTCTATCTGTCGGACCGCATCGTCGTCATGGGCATCGGCCCGGGCCGCATCACCCAGACCTTCAACGTCGATATCGAGCGCCCGCGCCGCGAAGAGGTGATGGAAAGCCCTGCATTCATGGATCTGCAGCGCGGCGTGCACAAGGCCATCCGCGAGGGTTCAAAACGCCCCGAAATGGCGTAGGCGCTTGTGGTAGGCCCAATCATGCCGGACGAGGCTAGCACCCGGCGATACGCAAACGACGGCCGGACAGCATGCAAGCCGCCTGTCCGGCCGGAACTCCAACTGCTACGCAGGTATCAGGACGGCGATACGATGCACGCCGACCTCTTTGCTTGTATTCGTCGCCTCGTCGGTCTTGCCCTTGGCGCAGGTGTACATGTCACCCGTCTTGAGCTTGAATTCCTTGTCTGCCTTCTTGATGGTGAACGCGCCTGAAGTGATGGTGCATACCATGTCGTTGTCCATCATCATCGCGGAAGCGTGCGCTCCGGGCTGAAACACCACATCGACGATCGCGATGCTCTTGTAAGCGGCGATGTCGGAGTCGCCGGTGCCGACCTCCACCACCCTTACACCGGGCGCAATCTCCTTGCCTTCCTTCGGGCCGTATTTCTTGACCTTCGCGGATGCCGCCAGGGTGAACAGAGGCGTAATCGCGGCGGCCGTCACACCGAGAGCAATTGCAGACCTGCGATTTATGGTTTTCATTGCATCCTCCCACATGTTCGTCACGAACGAATGTGCATGACCACATTATATTAGCATGAACGAATGTATTTGTATGCGAGGAAACACCCAGGCCCAGCACGGCGCCTGGAACTCCGAGCTTCCAGTGTCGGCAAATCAGCACGCCATGACAATTTACACCGCCCCGGCGCAGCCGTCGGAGAGGTTCCATGCATCGACGACCTGCCTGCCGCTAAAACCGAGCTGCCGCGGGCCTTCGGGCTGCTGTTGAGCCGCTCAAAAACCCTGGCTGTGCCGCCAGCAGGCGATCCGGTGGCCGTGCGCGACCTCGTTAGCGGGCGACTCTGCCTTTCTGCAGTCGGGCAGGACCAGCGGGCAGCGGTCGGCGAAGGAGCATCCCGTGTTCGGGATGCCGGTGGCCTCTGTCTCGACCGAAGCGGAAAGCTTTGGCGCGGCCTCATCGGAAGATGCCGCCAGAAGCAGTGCGGTGTAGGGGTGGTTCGGGCCGCGAAAGATCTGGTCGGATGAGCCTGTCTCGACCAGGCGGCCGCGATAGAGCACGCCGATCCTGTCGGCCATGTAGCGCACCACCCTGAGGTCGTGGCTGATGAACAGATAGGTCGTGTCCTTGTCGCGCTGCAGGTCGTTGAGCAGGTTGAGAACGGTCGCCTGGACCGAGACGTCGAGCGCGGAGGTGGGTTCGTCGAGCACGACGACCTTCGGCACGCCGGCGAAGGCGCGTGCGATGGCAGCCCGCTGCCGCTGGCCGCCGGACAGCGAGCGCGACTTCTGCTCGGCCGTGGTGCCGGCGAGGCGAACCGAGGCCAGCAGGTCGCTGACGCGGGCGCTCACCTCGCTGCGGCGCAGGCCGGCGAGGCGGCGCAGCGGGCGGCCGAGGATGCGGCCTATCCGCTGGCGCGGGTTGAGCGTGCGATCCGGCGACTGGAAGACCATCTGCACGTCGCGGCGTTCGGCAAGGTTTCTCTTCTCGACGCGCGGCGCGACCGTCCTGCCGAACAGCTCGATCGATCCGGCATCGGGCGTTTGCAGGCCGGTGACGATCCTGGCCAGGGTCGACTTGCCGGAACCGGACTCGCCGATCAGCCCGAAAGTTTCGCCTTGGCCGATGTCGAGATCGACATGGTGCAGCACCTGCTGGCTGCCGAAGGCGTGGCTGATGCCTTTGCAGGCGATCGCGATCCGGCGTTCTTTTGGCAGGCCGGCGTCTTCGCCTTGGGCTGTCGGGTGCGCTGGCACGCCGTCCGTCTCCGCCAGTCTTCCGTCCCGCTTGGTGTAGTTGAGCGCCGGGATCGAGGCGATGAGCGCCTTTGTGTAGGCATGAGAGGGGTTGTCGAAGACATCGCCGGCGACGCCGCTTTCGACCACCGTGCCCGACTGCATCACCGCCACCCGGTCGCAGGAGCGGCGGATCATATGGATGTCGTGGCTGATCAGCAGGATGCTGGTTTTGTGATCCCTGCGCAGGTCGTGGAGGATGGCGATGATCTCGGACTGAACGCTGGCGTCGAGCGCGGTCGTGGGCTCGTCCAGCACCAGCAGCGACGGATCCAGCGCAATGGCGATGGCGATGTTGGCGCGCTGCTGCATGCCGCCAGACAGTTCGTGCGGATAGAGCCCCAGCACACGCTCCGGATGGCTGACACGGACACGGCCCAGCAGTTCGGCGGCGCGGTCACGCGCCTCGTCGAGGCGCACCGGACGGTGCCGCATGATCGTCTCGGTGATCTGGCGGCCAACCGTCATGCTTGGATTGAGCGCCGCGCCGGGATGCTGGTAGACGGCGGCGATGTGATTTCCCCTGAGCTGACGCAGCTGCTCGGCGGAGAGGTCGCGGATTTCCCGACCCTGGAATTCAAGCGCTGACGCGGCAAGGCGGGCGTTCTTCGGCAGATATCGCAATATGGCGAGCGCCACCGAGCTTTTGCCCGATCCGGACTCGCCGACCAGGCCGAGCGCTTCGCCTTCGCCGATGTGCAGCGACACGCCGCTGACAGCGGGATGCGATCCCTTGCGCCCGTCATAGGCGACGGACAGCTGGTCTACGTTCAGAACCGAGGAGGACATGGGGACTTGAAACCACTTTCTTCCAGCGCCGCCATCAAGGGCAATCGCTTCCGCTTTCGCAATGCATTATCTCTATAAAATTACTCGGATTAAGCCGGAGCGCAATCTACCTTTCTCGCATCAGCAGAGATTGTCGCCGTCTGCCGAGGCAGCGCGACGGTCTCCGGAGCAGATCTGGAAGGAGGCCCGGCATGGCTCGAGACCACATGATCCTCAGCGCATTCTTCTTCAACCCGCAGGGCGATCATCGGATGTCGTGGCGCCATCCGCGGGCGCCGGGCCGCGAGGTGCTGGACTTCGAGTTCTACCGTGATCTCGTGCAGGCGGCCGAACGCGCCAGGATCGACACCATCTTTGTCGCCGACCACGTGTCGATCTGGGATTCGGTCAAGAGCGGCGTCGCCCACTATGCCAATGCCCGCCTCGAACCGCTGACGCTGCTGTCGGCGCTGGCTGGCGTGACCAAGCATATTGGCCTGATCACCACGGCGTCGAGCTCCTACAGCGAGCCCTACAATGTGGCGCGCATGTTTGCCTCGCTCGACCATATCAGCAAGGGCAGGGCGTCGTGGAACGTCGTCACCTCGGCAATGGACGAGGAGGCGCGCAATTTTGGCCGCGACGGCAACATCGAACATGCGTTCCGCTATGAGCGCGCGGCCGAATTCCTCGATATCGTCAAGGCGCTGTGGGACAGCTGGGAAGACGAGGCGCTGCTCATCGACAAGGCGTCGGGCTATTTCGCCGACCCCGACAAGGTCCACGCAATCGATCACAAGGGCAAGCATTTCAAGGTGCGCGGGCCGCTCAACGTCTCACGGCCACCGCAGGGCCATCCGCTGATCGTCCAGGCCGGATCGTCCGAGGACGGCAAGAACTTCGCCACCGCCCAGGCCGATGCGCATTTCGCCATCTACAGCACCAAGGAAGACGGCATAAAATACCGGCAGGATATCAACGAGCGCCTCGCCCGCCACGGCAGGCGGCCGGAGAGCTTTAAGATCCTGCCCGGCATCTTGCCGATCGTCGCCGCCTCCGAAGCGGAAGGGCGGGAGAAGCAGGAGTATCTGCAGACCTTGCTGCCCGACCAGGTCGGCATCGACCTTCTGTCGAGCTGGAGCGGGCTGGACCTGTCGCTGTTCCCGCCGGACGGGCCGCTGCCGCCGCTGCCGGACGAAAGCACGTTCAATGGCGGGCGCACATCGCTCAACCGGGTCAAGCAGTGGGCGAAGCAGAATCTCAGCCTGCGCGAGATCGCCCGCAAGCTCGCCAACAGCGGTTCGGTGCCGACGGTTGCCGGCACGCCGGTACAGATCGCGGACCAGTTGCAGGACTGGTTCGTTTCGGGTGCCGCCGACGGCTTCAACCTGATGTTCCCGCTGCTGCCCGAGGACTGGGTGAACTTCGCCGAACAGGTGGTGCCGGAGCTCCAGCGCCGTGGCGTATTCCCCCTCGAATACGCGCCGGGAACGCTGCGCGACCGCTTCGGCCTGGCGCGGCCGGCCAACCGCTTCGCCGAACAGCGCGACAATGCGCGCGCCGTGTCCTGACCGGGAGACCAATCATGACCGTCGCACCAAGATTGCAGCCGCGCGAAGCAACCGCGCCGCGGCTCGTCAATGTCCTGCACAGCCCCAAGCGCGTGCGCGTCAGATTCGGCGGCCGTACCATCGCCGACAGCCGCAACGTGCTGGTGCTGCGCTCCAACCATTTCCTGCCGATCTATTTCTTCCCGCCGTCGGCGGTCGATCCGTCGGTGCTGAAACCCTCGCTGCATCGCGAGCCGCATCCGGTCGGTGGCGAAACCGCCTATTGGGATATCGACAGCGGCGACAGGCGAAGCGCCAACGCCGCCTGGTCGTTCGTCTCGCCGCCGGATGAAAACCTGGCGCCGCTGGCCGGGCGCATCGCCTTCACCTGGAAGGCCGTCGACCAATGGTTCGAGGAGGAAGAGGAAGTCTTCGTCCACGCCCGAGACCCGTATGCGCGCATCGATGTGCTGCAAAGCTCGAGCCATGTGCAGGTCTGGTTCGACGGCGAGCCGATCGCCGAAAGCCACCGCCCTGTGCTGCTGTTCGAGACGCATCTGCCGACGCGTTTCTATCTGCCAGCGGAAGACGTCCGGCTGGAGCGGCTGACGACCTCGGCCACAACGACGCGATGTCCCTACAAGGGCATCGCCTCCTACTGGTCCGGCCTGCTGAGCGACGGTTCGGTGCGCCCGGACATCGCCTGGAGCTACCGGAATCCGATAGAGGAAATGCCGAAGATCAAAGGGCTCATCGCCTTCTATCCGCAGGCCGTAGACCGCATCCATCTCGACGGCGAACCCGTCGCCTAGCTTTTCAATCTTCATTTCAGAGCAGGGATTTAACATGACCAAACGCAGAGATATCGACGCAGTTCGCAACCTGTCGGGGGACATCTGGAATGTCGCCGTCGACGAATACCAGGGCGGCTTTCTCAAGCGCCGCGATCTCCTGAAATACGCCGCACTGCTCGGCCTGACCGGCTTTGCCGCCTCGCAGGGGCTTGGAGGCGCGCGCGCCGCGACTGCTGCCGGCGGCACGGTTCGCGTCGGGCTCGGCCAGCCGACCAAGGCGATCGATCCGGTTTCAGTGACCGATCCGGCCAGCATCGGGGTGATCAGCCAGGTCGGCGAATATCTGATCCTCGACGATCCGAAGGATGGTCTGCAGCCGAAGCTCGCTCTGTCCTGGGAGGCAAACGAGACGGCCAGTCGCTGGACCTTCAAATTGCGGCCAGGGGTGAAATTCCACGATGGTCGCGCGGTCACCGCTAGGGATGTTGTGGCGAGCTTCGAGCGGCTGGTCGATCCGGCCAGCGGCTCGTCGGCCTTGTCGCCTACAAGGGCATCCTGTCCAAGGGCGGCGCCAAGCTGGTCGACGATGAGACGGTCGCCTTCGACCTCGATGGCCCCGACAGCAACTTCCCCTTCTATGTCTCCTCCGACGTCTACAATGCCGTCATCCTGCCGGCCGACTATGCCGGTGATTTCGAGAAGACTTTCAACGGCACCGGCCCGTTCAAGCTGGAATCCTTCCGTCCCAAGCAAGGCGCCAGCTTCGTGCGCAATGAGGATTACTGGAGCGACAAGGCGCTGCCCGACCGGGTCGAGATCAAGTTCTTCGATGATGAGCAGGCGCAGGTGCTGGCGCTGCAGGCCGGCCAGCTCGACGTCATCCCGAGCACGACGCGCCTGGAGCTGGCGATCGAAGGCAATCCCAACTTCAAGCTGCTCAGCGTGCAGGCAAGCTCGCATGACCAGGTGCATCTCAGAACCGACCAGGCTCCGTTCACCGACAAGCGGGTCCGCCGCGCGCTGGCGCTCACGCTCGATCGCGAGGCGATCGTCAAGGGCCTGCTGAAGGGCCGCGCCATCGTCGGCAACGACACCCCGTTCGCGCCGATCTTCCCATCGGCCGATCCATCGGTGCCGCAGCGCAAGCAAGACATTGCCGAGGCCAAGCGCCTGCTTGGCGAGGCGGGCGTGCCCAACGGCTTCGAGGTGACGCTGACGACCGAACGCGCCTATGACATTCCCGACTATGCGGTGATCATCCAGAACTTCGCCAAGAAGGCCGGCATCGACGTCAAGCTCAATGTCCTGCCGCAGGACGCCTATTACGGCTCGGCGACTTTCGGCAGCTCGCCATGGCTGGATTCGGTTCTCGGCATCACCGACTACGGCCATCGCGGCACGCCCGACATCTTCCTCAACGCAACGCTGAAGAGTTCGGGAGCCTGGAACGCGGCGCATTTCAACAACCCGGCCTATGATGCGCTGCTGCTCGATTACTCGAAGGCGCGTGATCTGCAGGCACAGCGCCTCGTTGCCGGCAAGATCCAGACCTTGCTGCTCGACGAGACGCCGGCGATCATCAGCTACTTCTCGCAATACAGCCGCATCGTCAGCTCCAAGGTCGAGGGCGTGCGCTTCACCGCGATTTCGCATCTCCTGCTCGACCGCGTTTCCTTCGTCCAGGCATGATCGCGACATGCTGACCGGCCGCATTCTATCAGCGCGTGTGGGCACACTTCTCCTCACGCTATGGCTGGTCAGCATCCTGGTGTTCTTCGCCGGGCAGGTTCTGCCCGGCGATGTCGGCCGCGTCATGCTCGGGCCTTTTGCCGACGCGCAGGCGGTGGCGGAACTGAACAAGCGGCTGGGCGCCGACCAGCCGGTTCTCGTCCAGTACTGGCTCTGGTTCAGCAAGGCGGTGACCGGCGATTTCGGCACTTCGCTGTCGATGCGCGGGCCGGTGGCACCGTTCGTGCTGGAAAGCTTCAAGCGCTCCGCCGCCCTTGCCGGCATTATTCTGATTTTTCTCATTCCGCTGGGCGTTGGTGCCGGCGTCGTTGCCGGTCTCAATGCGGGCCGCTTGATCGACCGGCTGATCGTGATGGCAGGCGTCTCCTTCGGCATTGTGCCTGATTTCGTTTCTGGCCTGATGCTGCTCATCGTTTTCGGCCTGTGGCTGAACTGGTTCCCGATCTCCGGTGTTGCGCCCGATGGCGCGGGCTTCTGGACGCATGGCTATTATCTGATCCTGCCGGCGCTGCCGCTGGTGCTGAACCTTGCCGGCTACATCGCCCGGATGACGCGGGCAGGGGTGATCGAGGCAATGGCCGCCGATTATACGCGCACCGCCGTCCTGAAAGGGCTCGAGCGGCGCGAGATCATCTTTCGGCACGTGCTGCGCAACGCGCTGACGCCGACCATCGCGGTGCTGGCGACGCAGACCGGCTACATGCTTGGCGGGCTGGTGGTGATCGAGGCGCTGTTCGGCATCCAGGGGCTTGGCAATCTGGTTCTGAATGCGGCCAAGGCACGCGATTTCCCGATGCTCGAGGCCGGCGTGCTGGTGATGGCGGCAATCTTCGTGCTGTCGGCGGCGGCCGGCGACCTCGTACTGGCGCTGCTCGATCCGCGGCAACGCCGCCGGACCTCGCCATGACGGATCTGGCGGAGTTTCCCGCACCACCGCGCTCCGTGGCCGGCTTTCCGGCAGTGCGCCGGATCCGCAGTGCTTTCGCCGGATTGCCGCCGTCGGTCGTGGTCGGATCGCTGCTGCTTCTGTTCTGGGTCGTGTGCGCCATAGCAGGCAACCTCTTCGTTCCCTACGATCCCTATGCCGAGGATTTCCTGGCGATGCTGACGCCGCCCGACGCGCTGCACTGGTTCGGGACCGATCAGCTCGGCCGCGACGTGCTGTCGCGCATTGTCGTCGGGTCGCGCGACATCCTGCTGGTTGCGCCGCTGGCGACGCTGGCCGGCGTTGCCGCCGGCAGCATCATCGGCCTGGTGCTCGGCTATTTCGACGGCCTGGTCGATGCCATCGGCGCACGGCTGCTCGATACGCTGATGGCGTTTCCGTTCATCGTTCTCGTCACCATGACGCTGGTGGCGATCGGCCCATCGAACCTCACCGTCATCCTGGTGATCGGCATCGCCTACGCGCCGCTGGTGGCGCGTACTGTCCGCGCTGCCGTGCGCGAGCAGAAAGAGCGCGACTATGTCAGCGCCGCGCGGCTCGGCGGCGAAGGTCCGCTCGCCATCATGTTCCTGGAGATCCTGCCCAACATCAGGGAAACGATCCTCATCGAGCTCGTCACAAGGCTGGGCTACGCGTTCTTCTCGATCGCGACGCTGAGCTTTCTCGGCCTCGGCATCCAGCCGCCATCGGCCGATTGGGGGCTGGCCGTCGCCGACGGCTATGGTTTCCTGACCGGCGGCAAATGGTGGGTCGTCGTCTTCAATTCCGCGGCAATCGTCTCGCTGGTGATGGCAACCAATCTGATCGCACAAGGCATCGGCGCCTTCGAGAATAGCGATGCATGAGCCTTGATCGGGCGTGTCGAAAAATCTCTTTTGCATTGAAGCCTGACGCGCATCCTTATATCGCATGGCTATGAAGAAAATCGGTTTCCTGTCGTTCGGGCACTGGACGCCCTCGTCGCAATCGCAAGTACGCTCGGCTTCGGACGCGCTTTTGCAATCCATAGAGCTGGCTGTGGCCGCCGAGCAGCTGGGCGCGGACGGCGCGTATTTTCGCGTACATCACTTCGCCCGCCAGCTCGCGTCGCCGTTCCCGCTGCTGGCGGCCGTCGGCGCCAAGACCAGCCGCATCGAGATCGGCACCGCCGTCATCGACATGCGCTACGAGAACCCGCTCTACATGGCCGAGGACGCGGGCGCCGCCGACATCATCGCCGGCGGCCGCCTGCAGCTTGGCATCAGCCGTGGCTCGCCCGAGCAGGTGATCGATGGCTGGCGCCATTTCGGCTACGCGCCGCCGGAAGGGCAGAGCGACGCCGACATGGCAAGGCACCACGCCGAGGTCTTCCTCGAGACGCTGCGCGGCGAGGGGTTCGCCCAGCCCAATCCACGGCCAATGTTCCCCAACCCGCCCGGCCTCTTGCGCCTCGAGCCGCATTCGGAGGGTTTGCGCGAGCGGATCTGGTGGGGCGCGGCCACCAACGCCACGTCGGAATGGGCGGCCAAGCTCGGCATGAACCTGCAGAGTTCGACGCTCAAATTCGACGAGAGCGGCAAGCCGTTCCATATCCAGCAGGCCGAGCAGATCCGCATCTATCGCGAGGCCTGGAAAGCGGCCGATCACAGTCGCGAGCCGCGCGTCTCGGTCAGCCGCAGCATCTTCGCGCTGGTCGACGATCGCGACCGCGCCTATTTCGGCCGCGGCAATGAGAGCCGCGACCAGATCGGCTTCATCGAGGAGAACACCAAGGCGATCTTCGGGCGCAGCTACGCGGCCGAGCCGGATGTGCTGATCAAGGAATTGGCGCAGGACGAGGCGATCGCCGAGGCCGACACGCTGCTGCTCACCGTTCCGAACCAACTTGGCGTCGACTACAATGCGCATGTCATCGAGGCGATCCTGACCCATGTCGCGCCGGCGCTGGGCTGGCGCTGACGCCAGATAGATCGAAGCGGAGTGCTCCAAGGGAGGGACACCATGCCAAAGAAGGCCTTGATCGCTTGGGGCGGCTGGGAGGGCCACACGCCGGAGCAGAGCGCGAAGATCGTTCGCAACCTGCTTGAACGCAACGGGTTCGACGTCACGCTCGGCGAGGGCACCGCGATGTTCGCCGATCCGGAGCTTGCTTCCTTCGATCTCATCGTGCCCGTCATCACGATGTCGACGATCGAAAAGGCCGAGTTGCAGAACCTTACGCTTGCCGTTCGCGGGGGAAGCGGGCTCGGCGGTTTCCACGGCACGATGGGCGACAGTTTCCGCAACGAGCCCGACTATCAGTTCATGACCGGCGGCCAATGGGTGGCGCATCCCGGCAACATCATCGACTATACTGTCGCGATCACCCGGCCGGACGATCCGATCACAAAAGGCATCAGCGATTTCGCCTACCGGTCGGAGCAATATTACATGCATGTCGACCCAAGCAATGAGGTGCTGGCGACCACCACCTTTACCGACTCGCATTTTCCGGGCATCGGCGGCGTTGTCATGCCGGTCGTCTGGAAACGGCGCTATGGAGCGGGGAAGGTTTTCTACAGTTCCCTTGGTCACACGGCGGATGAGTTCGCGGTGCCGGAAATGGCGCTGATGGTGGAGCGGGGTTTGCTTTGGGCGGCGCGGGGGTAGCCTCTGTCAGTCACCAATTGCGAAAGGCGAGCGGCGAACCGCGGAGGCAGCGAGGTCTGAATTCCTGCAATGGCTAGAAAGTCGGCCGCTGTCGAACTACCATCCGGTGAACAGCAAAGGGGGGTGGAATGGATCATCAGCGGACAGTATTCTTGGTCGGAGGGGGCACGGGCGGAGACGAGGAAGCCGTGTTTACGCTGCATGTAGAGGGCGCCGTCTGCAGCCTGACATGCGGCTACCGGGACAAGGTGATCAGGGCCGAAGAGGAAGATTTTTTCGAAGCTCTGTTCCAGATCCGTCAGGGGCTCGAAGCCGATGGTTTGCTGCCCTTCTGCTACGGGGCGAGTGCCAATGTTTATCCCGAAAATACCGTGATGGAGAAGAGTCGCGGATTGATGGCCTGCAAGGTGACGATGGGGCGATTTCCCCAAGAGACGGATCTGGTCGACATATTTGACGATGGCGTCGACGTGGTTCCGGTTTTCGTCCACATTCAGCAGGAATTTTGGGAAGAATGGCTGGCCTCTCTGCCCTCCTAGTGCCCAGCACTCATTTTATCCCGCCGGTGACCGCAAAGGCGCCAGCGGTGCGCCCATCCTCCAGCCGCACCACCGCCGTCACGATCGAACCGTAGGAGCCACGCCAGACGCTGTGGAAGCGCTGATGCTCGGCGGCCGGAATGAGGGCATGCCCGCTGAGGCGCGCACCGCTTCGCTGCAGCACGACGACCTCTCCGTTGACATGCACCTGGATGTTGGCCGTTTCGGCGGCCTCGCCGGGCAGTTCGAGCGTGATGACGATCTCGTCCTGGTCGCCGGAAGGCCGCGTCTCGGCGGCAAGCGTGATCGCGAACGCTGGCACCTTGCTGTCGCCGGCTCGGGCAGGACGGCCTGAAAACACATCGTCGTCAAGTTCCGGCGTGCGCGGCGGGCGGGTGCGGCGCTGCGTGGAGCGTTCGAAGTCGCCGGCCATGCGCAGCAGTCTCTCATCGTCATAGGCCTTGCCGGCAAAGGTGAGGCCGACCGGCATGCCGATATCGGCCATGGTTCCCATCGGCACGGTGACGGTGGGGATGCCGAAATGGCGCCAGACCAGATTGCCGTTGGCGACCCAGGTGCCATTGCGCCAGGCAAGGTCGGCGGACATCTCATCAATATCGGCATCGGCCGGCCCGATATCGGCGGCGGCAGGCAGCACCACGGCGTCGATGCCTTGCGCGTCCAGCCAGTCCTCGAAATCGATCCGCCTTGTCGCTTCCAGTCCCTTCAGTCCCTCTTCCAGCGTTGGAATGTCCACGAAGGGCGTGACGCCGGACCATGCCCGCTCGACATATTCCCTCAGGTCGAAGCCGCCTTCATAGCGATCGGGCAGCGTGCCGGGCGGCTGCGGGAAGATCTTTGGGCCGTCGACCGAAACGAGATCGGGCAAGGCCGGGTCGGCATTGGCGCGCAAAAAGTCGTCCCAGCCCCAGATGCAGAGATCCCAGAGTTCGCGCTCGGCGAACTCTGGGGGCATCAGCCCGCGCTCGACCATGGTGCGCGTGCCGGGGCGGTCGCGCTCATAGTTGGAAACGACGGGAAAATCGACCTCGACCACCTCGGCGCCAAGCCGCGTGAGATCGGCCGCGGCCCGCTCCCACAGGGCAAGCACCGAGGCGCGGGTTTCGATCGGCGCATCGGCCTCGCTGTCGCGGCCGATATACATTCTGGGCACGCCCAGGCGCTTGCCTTTCAACGATCCCGCCAATGCGAGATCGGTATAGCGGGGCGGCCGCATATCGGAGCTTTTCGGCAGCTCGACCCAGGGCTGCGCGCGCCAGAAATCGCCTCGCGTCTCGGGATCGTCGGCGACGATGATGTCAAGCAATTCGAGCATGTCGGGCATTGTCCGCGCGTGCGGCACCACGACATCCATGGTCGGCACCAGGGGCCAGTTGCCGCGTACCGAAATGACGCCGCGCGACGGGGTGTAGGCGACCAGCGCATTGTTGGTGGCCGGCGCGCGGCCGGACGACCAGGTTTCCTCGCCAAGCCCGAAGGCGCAGAAGCTGGCTGCTGTCGCCGTGCCGGAGCCATTGGATGAGCCCGATGCGAAGGCGGCGGTCAGATAGTCGCCATTGTAGGGGCTCTCGGCGCGACCGTAGACGCCGCGCTGCATACCGCCATTGGCCATTGGCGGCATGTTGGTCAGCCCGATCAGCACGGCGCCGCCGGCGCGCAGCCGGGCGATGGTGAAGGCGTCCTCATTGGCGATGAGATGCTCGAAGGCGGGCGAACCAGCGGCGACCGTCAGGCCTGATACCTTGTAGCTGTCCTTGGCGGTGTAGGGGATGCCGTCGAGCGGTCCGAGCACGGCGCCGTTGCGGCGGCGCCGGTCGGAGGCTGCCGCCTCCTCGAACATATCAGGATTGAGCACTGGGACGGCATTGAGGCTGATGCCGTGGCGGTCGAAATGCCCGATGCGCCTGAGATAAGCCCCGACCAGTTCGACGCTGGTGACGGTGCCGTCATCAAGCGCGCGGCGCAGTTGGTCGATCGTCGCTTCGACGAGATGAAGGCTGGCATCGGTCATCACAGGTTCCACATTTCCACGCACCATGGATGAGCGAGGCAGCTGGCTTCGGCAAGCCTATCGCGGTCTTCTCCGGAACTTTTGTCCGGCTGGCGGTTTTGGATGTATGGTGTGATTCCGGAATGGCCAGGAGGGTATTGGCATGACCACCAAATGCGTTGCGATCCTAGCTCTCGCTGTCGCCATGGGCTCAAGCGCTTGCGCCCCGGCTTTCGCTGGCGACCGGCACCACGACCGCCGGGTCCAATCCGAACGCTACGTTCCCGCCGAAGGCGATCTCATCGACATCCTGTTCGGCGGCCCGCGCTACTACGATCAGCAGTTGGTGACGACGGCGGCCGGCGCGTGCTCCTACCATCGCGTCGGACCCGACGCGAATGCGGTGAACAAGATCAACGATCATCACTGTGGGAAGTAGGCGGCAGGCGGCGCCTCAGCGCCCGCCACTCTCCTTCATCCGCTCGATGATCTCGGCCATCAGCGCCAGGTCGCGGCGTGAATCGGCGAGGTCGGTCAGAGGCTTTGTGCCTTCGGTGATGTGGCGGTGGAAAATTTCCAGTTCATTCGAGAAGGCGTCGCCATAGAGCGGGCCGAAGGTCTTCGTCACCGGGCCAAGCGGGCCGGCATCGGTGACCTCCAGCCGCGTCGGCAGGCTGCGGATGTAGGGCGTGTCGTAGAGAATGCGCACACGCCTGGTGTTCGAGCGCACCTCGATCATGGCGTCGAACAGGCCGAGATCGTCGACCACCGCGTCGTAGACACAAGCGAAATGGCCGTAGTCGAAGGTGACTGATGTGTTGGCGCCGCCATTGGTGCGGTGCGCGGCCAGCACGCGCGCCGGCTCGCCGATCAGCCCGCGCATCGCCGAAATGTGATGCGAGGAAAGCGCCGTCAGGCCGCGATAGGCGCGCACCAGGTCGGCCGGCGCATCGGCGCCGACGACTTCGCGAATCAGCGCGTCGCGCTCGCTTGCGCCACGCGCCAGCAGGGTAGGGTCTACGTCGTTGGGATAGAGGACGTTCTGGCTCTTCTTGAGAAAGTGCCGGCCTTCCGAGATCAGGTCGAAGATTCGGACATGGGTGATGTCGGCGTATGCCGGCAGCTCGTCCCTGGCCGCCAGATAGGCCGGCGCGTAGCGGCGCATATAGCCGACGAACAGGGTCTTGTCGTAGCCTGGCATCAGCGCCAGCAGATCGTCGATTTCGCGCACCGTCAGGCAGGCGGGCTTTTCCAGCAGGATATGCTTGTTGGCAGCAATCGCCGCCCGCACGAAGCGGCTGTGGGTGTCATCGGACGACAGCACGAACACCGCGTCGATGTCGGGCGAATTAATCAGCGCCTCGGCTGTGTCGAAGGCCTTTGCCGTCGCAAATTCGGAGGTGACGAGTGACACCAGGCTGGGCGACACGTCGTACACGCCCGCGACCACCCAGCGGTCGCGCTGATCGCCCAGCACAGGCAGATGGATCGACTGCGCGACCTCTCCAAGACCTATCAGTCCGACACGAATTGGTGCCACAGGCGAACTCCCTTTGATTTTAAGTCTGATGCTGCAGGACTATGCCGCGCCGGTGACCAGCGCGACGAGCTCGTTTCCGGACGTTTCGGAAGCGCGCACGGTCGCCGCCATCTTTCCCGCCCGCATCACCCAGATCTGGTCGGACAGGCGGCGGACCTGATCGAAATTGTGGCTGACCAGGATGACTGAGACCGACTGCTCGCGCAGACGCCGGATCAGAGCCTCGACATTGGCGGTCTCCTGCACGCCGAGTGCTGCCGTCGGTTCGTCCATCACCACCAGCTTGGCGCCGGAGCCGACAGCGCGGCAGATCGAGATCGCCTGCCGCTGGCCGCCCGACAAGCGCCGCACACGCTGGTTGATCGACGGCACGTTGATCGACAGGCGCGACAGCATGGAACGGGCCTCGCGCTTCATCGCCTTGCGATCGAGGAAAGCGAACGGCCCGATGCGACGCACGATCTCGCGGTTGAGGAACAGGTTCTGCGCGACCGTCAGTTCGTCGATCAGCGCCAGGTTCTGGTGCACGGTCTCGATGCCGGCCTTGCGTGCCTCGTCGGGGTTGGCGAAGGGCCGCGCCCGGCCGTCGAAGAACAAATTGCCGGTGTCCGGCTGATGCACGCCGACCAGGCTGCGGATCAGCGTCGACTTGCCGGCGCCATTGTCGCCGATGACGGCGGTGACCTCGCCGCGACGGGCCTGGAAGGCGACGTCGGTGAAGGCGCGGATGCCGCCGAAATGCTTGCTCAGTCCTTCGCAGGCGATGATCGCCTCAGCGGCGGGGATGTGATGGAGCGCGCTCATTTCTGATATCGCATGATCAGGGCCGCCAGCACCACGATGGCGCCCACGGCAAGCGGTTGGTAGAAGGCTGAGACGTTGAGCAAGGTCAGGCCGTTGACGAGTGCTGTGAGCATCAGCGCGCCGATCGCCGGTCCCAGAATGCTGGCGCGGCCGCCGAACAGGCTGACGCCGCCCAGCACCACCGCCGCCACCGAATTCAAGAGCAGGCTGGTGTTGATCTGCGGTTCGGCCGAGCCGATACGGGCGACCAGAAGAATGGCCGCTATGCCGGCGCAGAAGCCCGAGACTGTATAGGCGGCAATCTTGACCCGGTTGGTGCGGATGCCGAGCGCGCCGGCACTTTCGGTCTGGCCGCCGGTCGCCAGCAGATGCACGCCGAAGCGTGTGTGGTAGAGTGCGATATGCGCGACGATGACGGCTGCGATTGCTACCCAGACCGGATAACCGAACGGTCCGAGCGAGCCGGAAGCGAGCCTGAGCAGGAAGGTCGAGCCGACCATGGTCGGCTCGCCGCCCGACAGGATGAGGCCAAGGCCGGTGATGCCTGACAGCGTGCCGAGCGTCACCACGAAGTCGGGGATCTTGCCTGCCGTGATGATCAGCCCGTTGAGGAAGCCGACGGCGCTGGTGGCGAGAACCGCGAGCACGCAGGCGACAAAGATGCCGTAGCCGGCGGCGTTGACGAGGCCGAGGATGATGGCGCCGAGCATGACGGCTGCCGCCAGCGACAGGTCGATGCCCGAGGTGGCGATGACGAAGGTCTGGCCGATCGACAGCACGACCAGGATCGCAGCCGCCAACAGCAGCGCCTGCAGATTGGCGACGCTGAGAAAGACCGGCTGGGCGATGCCGAAGACGATGACGAGGCCGACCAGGCCGACGACGGATGCCCAGTCGGCCCAGAAGGAGGGATCGAGGAGGAGAGCCGCCAGGGAGGGACGGCTCTCCTCCGCACCCGCCGAATGGGCGGCGGGCGCGTTGTCTGCAGGTGTGCTCACTTCAGCATCTCGCGGAAGGGATCGGGGTAGTCGCCGCCGGGACGCGGGAAGTTCTTCAGCGAGGCTTCGGCATTGTCCTTGTTGATCAACAGCACCGGCGCCGGCACGTTGGCCGGCAGTTCCTTGCCCTTGGCCGCCACTGCACAAGCCTCGAGGCCCATGGCGCCGACGACATAGGGATATTGGGCGACGGTGGCGGTGAGTTCGCCTGCCGCAATCGACTTGAGCGCGTCGACGATGCCGTCGAGGCCGATCACCTTGACGTCCTTGCCCGAGGTTCGCACGGCGCGCTCGACGCCGAGCGCCATGATGTCGTTGGCGGCGAAGAAGCCAGCGAGGTCCGGATGGGCAGCGAGGATATCGGTTGCGGCGGTCAGCGCCTTTTCGCGATCCCAGTCGGCGCTGACCATCACCACGATGTCGAGTTTACCTTCCACCGCCTGCTTGAAGCCCTTGATGCGGGCGTTGGAGCCGACATCCCCGACGATGCCGGCGACCAGCGCGACCTTGGAGCCCTTCGGCACCAGCTTCAGCATCTCTTCGCCGGCCAGCGCGCCGGCGGCGACATTGTCGGTGCCGATATAGGTCGAGACGACAAAGCCGGCGGCCTTGGCCTGTTCGGGGTCTATGGTCGAGTCGATGTTGACGATCGGCTTCTTCTTCTGGGCGACCGGCACCAGCGCCTGGACGAGATTGGAGACGCTGATCGGGTTGACCAGGTAGCAATCGAAATCCTGCATGGCCATGGCGGTCAGGCGGTCGGCCTGGCCGGTGGCGTCACCCATATTGGCGGCGGCCTGGACGCTGACATTCACGCCGTTTGCCTTGGCCTGTTCCTCGATGCCCTTCTGCATGGTCTGGAAGAACGGATTGTCGAGGCCTTTGACGATGGCCGCGACTTTCGCCGTATCCTCGGCCTGGGCGGGCGCTGCGACGATGGCTGCAAGCATGCCTGCGCCAAGCAGGTTCGTGCCAAGCTTCGGGCAATTGAACATACGCATGGTTTTTCCTCCTCCTGATTGTTTTATGGGCTGCATCAATGTCGCTGTCCGGTGACTGCAATGTTAGACGGCGCGCAAGCGACCCCGGCGCGATGGTCCCGCCAACAGATTGCTGCCCGCTTTGGAATCTGCGGACTGCAGCCCAGGTTCGGGCACTTTTCGATGTCAGGCATTGCTCCTCCCAGAGCGCCGGCCGATGCCAATCCGGCGTTTGCGCATGTTTTATAAAAAATTGACACGCGTCAAGATTTAAAAGTGGTGCGTAGCGATTTGACTATGCACCCTTGGGGGGCATGACTGTCCTGCCGGCATGCGCTACAACCAAGGCGCGAAAAATGTGCCGGCCTAAGGAACCACTTGGGGATAGCGGCGTTAGTCGCTACTTTTTTGCGCAAGAGGGAGGTTTCGGATGGGGCGTTTCGAGATCCTGGAAGAATCAACGGGTGCGGTTTCGATTTTCGACGCAATCACGGAATTGCCGGCAATGGTCGAAAGGGGCGTATGCACCGGGCTTTATCGGCAGAAAGTGCCGCAGGAGCTGCTTGCAGCGGTTGAAACGGTCCAACCCGGCCATTTTTCGCCGCTGCCTTCATTGGCGGCTTTGAACGACTGGCGGGTCGATAAAGACGATCTGCTGGCGTGAGCAAAGCCGCCGCGGTCGCATCAAAAAACATACCGTATGGGAAAATCACGCACTGTTGTCGAAAGCGGCGGTGAGGCATGGAAAGCAAGGGGAGGTTGCAGTGCGTCGGGAGGTGAAGCAATGTCTGATCAGGACGAGCTGATCCGGGCTGCCATCGGACGGCTGCTTGCCGAGAAGACAGGCGCCGCCGTCATATCGATGAGAGAGAGCATCACCGAGCTTCTGGCGCTGACCGGTGCCGCGCTGGACGACAGACTGCAGGACCTGCTGCTGGAAATGGCCGAAGTCCGCGGCATGATGGTCGCTCTCGACTTCTGAGGGGTCGATGGGCATCAGTCCGCTACGCCGGCAACGCCTTCACCGGCAGTTCAACACTACTGCGCCGGCTTCAATGCTGAACCAAGCACCCGGGGTTAAAGATCGAGCGAAACCGCGCCCTGAGGGTGGCTGCAGCATGCCAGGACATAGCCGGCCGACTTCTCTTCAGGGGCCAGCCCGCCGAGATCCTCCATGGCGACTTCGCCGGACAACTTGGCGATGCGGCATGTGCCGCAAACTCCCTGCTGGCAGGCGGTTGGGACGTAGACCCCACATTGGCGCGCCGCCTCCAGCAGCGTCTCTCCGGGCAAGCAGTTATGCACGATCCCGGAGCGGACGAAACGGACTGAAGATGGTATTGTCGGGGCCGGTTCCAACTGAGGGCTGCTGCCGCCGCCGAAGCTCTCCTGGTGGTACCGCGACGGAGCCACGCCAATCGCATCCAGGCAGGCACGTGCGGCTTTCATGTACGCTTCAGGGCCACAGGCAAAGATAGTGCGGTTGTGGAGATCGGGAACGAGGGTCAGCAGCATCTGACTGTCTATTCTGCCAGTCGGCCCCCTCCAGGTGGGATCTTCCTGGCTACAAACGCACGTTACTTTTACGTTGGGAAAGCGAGAGGCAAGTGCGTCCAATTCCCGTCGAAAGATTATGTCACCAGGCGTTCTGGCACTATGAACGAATGAGATATCCTGGTCGGCCGCGCGGTCGGTAAGCGCACGCAGCATGGACATCACCGGCGTTATCCCGCTGCCGCCCGAAAGGAAGAGCGGCTTTTCATAGGGCAGGTCATCGAGA
>NZ_RZRV01000110.1:0-916 GCF_004023085.1 Mesorhizobium sp. M7A.F.Ca.US.010.02.1.1
GGCGCAACCTTTCATAACGGCAAGACCGTGACGGCGGATGACGTCGTGACTTCCTTGCAATATCACATGGGCAAGGACACCAAATCGGCGGCGAAATCGCTGTTGGACTCCGTCGTCGACGTCAAGGCGGACGGCCCGGAAACGGTGGTCTTCACGCTCAAGGACGGCAACGCCGATTTCCCTTACATCATGAGTGACTACCATCTGGTCATCATGCCGGCCAAGGACGGCAAGGCGGATTGGGCTTCAGGCGTTCGCACCGGTGCTTTCGTCCTCGAGAATTTCCAGCCCGGTGTTTCGGCCAAACTCAAGCGCAATCCAAACTACTTCAAGAATGGCAAGCCCTACCTCGACGAGGTGGAGTTCATCGCCATCACGGATCTTGCCGCCCGCATGGCGGCGCTGTCCACGGGGGAGGTGGACTATATCGGCCGCGCCGACCTGAAGACCCTCGGCATGTTGAAACGCAATCCCAAGGTGGAAATCGTCGAAGTCACTGGCTACGGGCACTATACCTTGCCGATGAATGTCACGATGGCGCCGTTTGATAATCCAGACGTGCGAATGGCATTGAAATGGGCGATCAATCGCCAAGAAATCGTCGACAAGATCTTTCTTGGCCACGCCACTGTGGCCAACGACAACCCGATCGCGCCGGCCATCAAATTCGCCAAGGATCCAGAACCGCGACACAGCTTCGATCCGGAAAAAGCCAAGCACTACCTGAAAAAGGCCGGAATGGAGAACCTGAAAGTGGATCTCTCGGTCGCCGATGCCGCTTTTGCGGGCGCGGTGGACGCGGCTTCGCTCATTCGCGAAACGGCAGCCCAATGCGGCATCGACGTCAATGTCGTGCGTGAGGCCGAGGACGCTTATTGGGACAATGTCTGGCTGAAGAAACCCTGGTGCGCTTCCT
>NZ_RZRV01000111.1:0-898 GCF_004023085.1 Mesorhizobium sp. M7A.F.Ca.US.010.02.1.1
GGCCGCACTCATGACCGGCTGGGCTCGGTTAATCCTGCATGCCGCGCCCATGAGGTTACTTGTCCGGAGTGCGTCGAGCACAACGAGGAGATGTAGTTCACGATCTTTGAAAAGCGTGGTCAACCATCCAAAGTGTGGATGCCTTTCATCGAAACAAACGATTTCATCAATGTTCTGGAATCCTGCATGGGCAGAAGCACCTGATGGACACCGATGCCCCCACTGCCTCATGGCGTGGCGAGCGTCTTAAGAAACCGCCCGAAAGGAGATTTTTCATGCGCTCTACCGGGCAGTGGAGTGCTGGGAAAGGGAGTTGCAACTGACCGGCCATGTCAAACTGTCCGACTTCTTCCGAGCCTATGGACAGACCGGGAGACGCGCACGTGTAGCGGCTCACATCGTCATACTGCACCTACGCCACACACCGGCCGGACCTGATCCGGCTTTATGAGCATTGGGCTTTGTCAGTTGCCCAAGCGTGATGGCTTTCGCGACGCGGCGCGCCTCAGGAACTGAGCCGCGTCCAGGTCGAAACGCGGGAAAGAAAGACAGGAAACAGAATGGCCGATCAATTCGCAACGGACGTCATTGCCCTGATCAAGAAACGCGCCGAGTCGGAGAGCGGTGAGGGAATGCCTGCGTCATTCGTCGGCGAGATAACAATCGCCACGGAACTGGACGCGCTCGGGTTCGATTCGCTGGGTTTGGCGGACGTCCTCTGGGATGTGGAGCAGGCCTACGGCATCAAGATCGACATGAACACGGCCGATGCCTGGTCCAATCTCAAGAATGTCGGCGACGTCGTGGAAGCCGTCCGCGGCTTGCTTGCGAAGGAGGCTTGAATGGACAGGCGCGTCGTTATCACCGGAGTGGGCGGCCTGTGCGGACTGGGCACCGA
>NZ_RZRV01000112.1:0-761 GCF_004023085.1 Mesorhizobium sp. M7A.F.Ca.US.010.02.1.1
GCACTGCGATGTCGAGATTTCCCATGCTTAGGTCGCTGACCATCTGGTTTGAATAATCCGACTCGACATGGATCGACGATTTGGGAAGAGCCTGACACAGCGTCTCCACCCAACCCGGCAAAACCGAACGGGTCATCCCGACCTGCGCGGCGACGCGCAAGGTCCCTTCGAAACGATTGAAAGCCCGGACATCGTGGCGAGCCTGCGACCAAGTGGATAGGAGAGATCTGGCGTAAGCTTCGAACCGGCGCCCTGCGGCAGTCGGCTCTGCTCCGGCGCGTCCGCGTTGGAACAGTTCAGATCCGATTGCGCTCTCCAGGTTCTTGATGCGGGTGCTGATCGTCGACTGGGTTAAGCCCAACCGATCTGCGGTGCGATTGAAATTTCGCGACTCGATAATGTCGAGAAAGGTTTCGATGTGATCAAGCTGCATGGAAATCCCGATCGAAAAACTCGATCATATTCCACGTATCATAAGCTTGATCAAACAATACTCAAGGCGGAAGCTGCACCAGATCAGCGGCCGACAGCGCCGCCGGGTAAGGTTACGGAGCGGAACAAGTGTTCATAGTCGACTGCGACTGTCATAATTACTGGTCAAGCGCCACCGTGTTGGAGCCCTATCTCTCCGGCTTGTGGAAAGACATGTTCATCGAGGGCGAGAAAACAGGTCCCGTTGGCGCCTTTCCGCATGGTCATCGGCCCTGGTTCCACCCGCAGGATTTTTCCCGCAAGGACATCCGTCCGAAAACAGAAGCCGA
>NZ_RZRV01000113.1:0-744 GCF_004023085.1 Mesorhizobium sp. M7A.F.Ca.US.010.02.1.1
ACTATGAACGAATGAGATATCCTGGTCGGCCGCGCGGTCGGTAAGCGCACGCAGCATGGACATCACCGGCGTTATCCCGCTGCCGCCCGAAAGGAAGAGCGGCTTTTCATAGGGCAGGTCATCGAGATTGAATGAGCCGAGCGGCCCTTCGATCTCGATCTCGTCGCCCGCCCCCAAATTGTCGTGGAGCCAATTCGAAACCAGGCCGCCCGGTGCTCGCTTCACCGTGATCTGCAGGTCGA
The DNA here is from genome assembly GCF_004023085.1 of Mesorhizobium sp. M7A.F.Ca.US.010.02.1.1. NCBI lineage: Bacteria > Pseudomonadati > Pseudomonadota > Alphaproteobacteria > Hyphomicrobiales > Phyllobacteriaceae > Mesorhizobium > Mesorhizobium sp. M7A.F.Ca.US.010.02.1.1. The sequence continues at coordinate 243 of NZ_RZRV01000113.1, forward strand.
GCGGTCGCGTCGGTGGTGACGAAACAGAGTAGGAGCGCGTCACCGCGGCACCCTCGATCTTGAGGTGCACGAGCACATACTGGCCCGCGCTGAAGCAGAACATCCGATCCGTCGGGGATGTGAAAACGAAAGTTTTCACATCGGGCGTTTCCTCGATTACACGACGGCAGAGTACAAGCTGCGATGTGGTTTGTGCCCATTGCCGATAGCGCCTCATCGGCAGGAGGTCGGGGGCCCCAAAGGAAACGTGTGCGTTCATCATTCATCTCGGTTTGAAGTCGAGCCAAGATGCCAGTTCCGGGCCCCCCGCAACAGAAGCATCCCTCCCGAGTTATGATCGATTATTTCGATTACATATCCAGTGACATCACGGCGACGTGAAGGGCGCGGATTCCCTTGCGGATGATCGGTTCGTGTTTGCGGCGCGCCAGGATGGCCGTGTGTACCGGCTGATGCAGCGTCGGGGCGCCTTCGACGATGAACGATGGGCGTTCGAGGGCGA
>NZ_RZRV01000114.1:0-744 GCF_004023085.1 Mesorhizobium sp. M7A.F.Ca.US.010.02.1.1
ACTATGAACGAATGAGATATCCTGGTCGGCCGCGCGGTCGGTAAGCGCACGCAGCATGGACATCACCGGCGTTATCCCGCTGCCGCCCGAAAGGAAGAGCGGCTTTTCATAGGGCAGGTCATCGAGACTGAATGAGCCGAGCGGCCCTTCGATCTCGATCTCGTCGCCCGCCCCCAAATTGTCGTGGAGCCAATTCGAAACCAGGCCGCCCGGTGTTCGCTTCACCGTGATCTGCAGGTCGAGCGGTCGCGTCGGTGGTGACGAAACAGAGTAAGAGCGCGTCACCGCGGCACCCTCGATCTTGAGGTGCACGAGCACATACTGTCCCGCGCTGAAGCAGAACATCCGATCCGTCGGGGATGTGAAAACGAAGGTTTTCACATCGGGCGTTTCCTCGATGACACGACGGCAGAGTACAAGCTGCGATGTGGTTTGTGCCCATTGCCGATGGCGCCTCATCGGGAGGAGGTCGGGGGCCCCAAAGGAAACGTGTGCGTTCATCATTCATCTCGGTTTGAAGTCGAGCCAAGATGTCAGTTCCAGGCCCCCCGCAACAGAAGCATCCCTGCCGAGTTATGATCGAGTATTTCGATTACATATCCAGTGACATCACGGCAACGTGAAGGGCGCGGATTCCCTTGCGGATGATCGGTTCGTGTTTGCGGCGCGCCAGGATGGCCGTGTGTACCGGCTGATGCAGCGTCGGAGCGCCTTCGACGATGAACGATGGGCGTTCGAGGGCGA
>NZ_RZRV01000115.1:0-580 GCF_004023085.1 Mesorhizobium sp. M7A.F.Ca.US.010.02.1.1
CCGAGCGCAGATCAAATCCGCAATCATCGTGCCTGCGGCCGTTCCGTTGGTGATGCCCCAGGCGTTGAATCCCGTGGCGATATGAAAACCGGAGGCTTTGTCCGGATCGGGCTCGCCGGCATACGGAACTCTGTCGGCCGTGTCATAGTCCTCGTTGCACCAGCGCCACGCAATGTCTCCAACTGGAAGACTAATTCTTGCCCATTGCTCCAGCTCGACAAACCGTTTCGCGACGTCGCCGTCCTGGCCTGTATCGAACTTGGGGCCGAGCGTGACCAGCAGCGGGCCTTCGGCATCGCGGCCCGTGCGGATGGAGTGCGTCGGATCGTCGATGCCGATGAACATGCCGTCGACAGCAAGAGGGTCATCGACCCGAAACGCCATGGCAGTGTGGCAGCGCGGCTGGGTCCGGTTCGCCATGCCGATGGGGCTCTTCACTGTCATGTTGGTGGCGACGACCACATATTCGGCGTGAACGGTGCCGCCGTCGGTGACGACGCGCCAGCGGCTTGCCTCGCCAATCGAGATCGCGCGGCTGTTTTCGAAAATCCGTCCGCCACGGGCCGTCACCGCCTGAGCC
>NZ_RZRV01000116.1:0-692 GCF_004023085.1 Mesorhizobium sp. M7A.F.Ca.US.010.02.1.1
CGCGGCACATTGGGTGTGATGTCGAGGTCGCAAGCGGGATCTGGCTCGCGATAGTTGGCGGTCGGCGGCACGACGTCCTCTTGGATTGCCATCACGCAGGCGATCATTTCAAGCGCGCTCGCTGCGCCGAGGCAATGCGCGTGCGTGGACTTGGTGGAAGAGATGGACATCGAATAAGCGTGGTTTCCAAACACACGCTTGATCGCCGCCGTTTCAGTCTGATCATTGCTCTTGGTACCGGTGCCGTGCGCGTTGAGGTAGTCGACGTCCTCGGCATTCAGCCCGGCATCGGCAAGGCAGGCGCGCATCGCCGACGCTGGCCCCTCGACAGATGGCGCGGCAATGTGGAAGGCATCGGCGGAAAGGCCGACGCCGGCGATCTCGGCAAGAATTGTGGCACCACGCCTCGTGGCATGCTCGTAGCTTTCCAGCACGGCCATGCCCGCACCCTCGCCCAGCACCAGGCCCTTCCTATCGGCGGAGAAGGGCCGGCAGGTATCGGGTGAAAGCACGCGCATTGCTTCCCATGCTTTCAGCACGCCCCATGCGAAGGGTGCGTCGCTGCCCCCGGAAACCATTACGTCGGCCCGGCCCAGCTTGATCTGGTCCACCGCCGAGGCGATCGCATGGTTGGCCGAGGCACATGCGGAGGTCACCCCGAAGACCGGCCCGCGCAAGCCGAGGCTCAAGCT
>NZ_RZRV01000117.1:0-692 GCF_004023085.1 Mesorhizobium sp. M7A.F.Ca.US.010.02.1.1
AGCCGTGCCAGGCGCATCGAACGATCTCGTTTTCGCGATGATAGATGAATTGCGCCTGTTCAACGGGCGCGGTTGTGCCGCATTGCGGCCCCTCGCAAAGCGGAGCGCCGCGGTGCGGACAGACATTCAGCAGCGCGTGGAATGAATCTCCGATGCGGAAAATCCCGACCGAAAGGCTGCGGATCTTGGCGATGAACGGAGACCCTGTTTCGATCTCGTCGACGCGGCAGATATATGTCTTCTCGGGCATCATATGCTTCCTCAGGCGGCATTCGCGGCTTGCGCGCGGGGGATGCGTTTGTAGACTTCCAGCGCATTCAGTCCCATGATCTTGCCCTTCCAGGCAGGAGGGATTTGCAGCGTGTTGGCATCGTCGTAATCCCAGTGCGGATAGTCCGATGCAAACATCAGCGTGTTTTCGCCGTCCATCGCTTCGAGCGTGGACCAGAGATGTTGGATGTTTGCAGGCTGCTCCAGCGGCTGCGTGGAAAAGCGGATGTTGCGCCGGCAATATTCAGACGGCAGCATCTTCAGCCATGGCGTCTCCTTGCGCAGCGCTTTGTAATCGGCGTCCAGGCGCCAAAGGACCGACGGAACCCAGGCGACGCCGCACTCGATGATCACGAAGTAGAGGTCCGGCCATTTCTCGAAGACGCCATGGGCGATCATGCTTGCCACGTGCGACATCGCCG
>NZ_RZRV01000118.1:0-679 GCF_004023085.1 Mesorhizobium sp. M7A.F.Ca.US.010.02.1.1
TGGCGCCCAATCGTTCATCCACCTCGCTTGAAACGAGCTTCAATCGCCGTCCTTGGCGATCTCAGTGCCACATTCTCTCTCTAAGCCACTTAAGAAACCTGTTCCCTCCAATCGACCGGCGGACTCTAGCGGCAGCCCACTGCCCTCTGAACGTGGTTCCGACATGGCAACTGCAGACGATGTCATGCAACTCACCGTCAGACAGTTCGAAGAAGCGCTTTGCTTCCCCATAGGTGTCATCCTTCAGGCCTAACGCACGCAGTAGCGGGTCCTCGAAGGCCACTGTAATTGGCGAGCCCTCACCGCGTGCTGCGTCGCGGGCTTCCCGCTTCAGATACTCAGTGCCGGTAAGGGCTCTCAGGCGTCGCTCGGGATGTTGTGCCAGCAACTCTGCCCAGCGCTCAATACGCTGTTGCCGGGTCATGATCGGGTATGTCGAGAGGGGTTCTACTTCTGCAATTGTCTGCAATTGACTTAGAGTTTGGTGTTCCATCGTCGGCTCCTTTTGATCGAAGTCCCTTCCCCACAAAAACTATCGCGCGCCTACGCACTGACAAGAGCCGGTAAGGCGGCCACTTGCCCGACATGGATTGCGAAATGACAAAAACAGCGCATTGCTCCGCCGGCGCGCGAAACGATATCTCATCCCAAATCAGACCGAAGCCGTTCAGAACGAACA
>NZ_RZRV01000119.1:0-582 GCF_004023085.1 Mesorhizobium sp. M7A.F.Ca.US.010.02.1.1
ATGCCATTGCCGCCAAGCTCAAGCAATTGCTGGGTATCGGTTTCCACGAGACGGCGCGCGACGGTTCGGTGACGCTGGAACCGGTCTATTGCCTCGGCCTTTGCGCCTGCGCGCCATCGGCGATGCTGGACGGCGCGGTGATCGGCCGGCTCGATGACGAAAAGCTCGACGAGATCGTTGCCGAGGTGCGCTCGTGATCCCGCGCATCTACATTCCGGGAGACTCCGGCGCGCTGGCGCTGGGTGCGGAAAAGGTCGCCAAGGCGATTGAGAGAGAATTGGCCGATCGCGGAATTGAGGCCAAGATCGTGCGCAACGGTTCGCGCGGCGCCTATTTCCTCGAGCCGATGGTCGAAGTGGCAACAACAGACAAGGGCCGCGTCGCCTACGGGCCGGTAAAGCCGTCCGACGTCAAAGGACTGTTCGACAGCGGCTTCCTCACCGGCGGTCACCACAAGCGCTGGCTGGGCGCGCCCGACAAGATCCCGTTCCTGGCCAGGCAGACGCGCCTGACCTTCGCGCGTTGCGGCGTCATCAATCCGCTGTCGCTCGATCACTACAAGGCACATGGCGGGCTGAAGGG